>VGEM01000209.1 GCA_016869315.1 Alphaproteobacteria bacterium
CGCCGCCCGACAGCTTCAAGCCACGCTCGCCGACCATGGTTTCAAACTTGTCGGGCAGCGATTTGATGAATGTGTCGATGTGCGCCAACGCGGCGGCGCGCTCGACATCGGAGATCGCCGCACCGGGCCGGGCGTATTTCAAATTGTAGCCAATGGTGTCGTTGAACAGCACCGTATCCTGCGGCACCATGCCGATAGCGCGTCGCACGGAATCCTGCGCGACGTCGCGAATATCCTGACCGTCGATCCGGATCGCCCCGCCGCTCACGTCATAGTAGCGATAAAGCAGTCGCCCAATCGTCGACTTGCCCGATCCGGTCGCGCCGACCAGCGCCACTATCTTGCCGGGCGGCACGGTAAACGAGATGCCGTCCAAGATCTTGCGGCGCGGATCATAGGCAAAGGCCACATTTTCGAATCTGACTTCCCCACCCGTCACGGCGAGATCCGGCGCCCCCGGTTTGTCCTCGATCTCGGGCGCGACGTCGAGCAGCTCGAACATCTTTTCGAGATCGACCAGCGCCTGCTTGATATTGCGGTAGACGAAACCGAAAAAGTTCAGCGGCTGCGCCAGCTGCAACATGAAGACGTTGACCGCGGTAAACTCGCCAACCGTCATGTTGCCAGCCATTTTCTCGCGCGCTGCCATCACCATCAGCACGGCAACGCCGATCGAGATAATGAAAGCCTGACCGACGTTCATCATCGCCAGCGACGATTGGTTCTTCACCGCCGCTTTCTCGTACTGACTCATGACCCGGTCATACTCGGCCACCTCCATCGCTTCGTTGCCGAAGGCTTTGACGGTCTCATAGTTGAGCAGACTGTCGATGGCGCGGGTGTTGGCCTTGTTATCGAGGGCATTCGACTCGCGGCGGAATTTCATCCGCCATTCGGTCGTGATGATGGTGAAGGCGACATAAATCACGACCGTCACGAGGGTCGCCACCGCGAACCAGCCCGAGAACAGGTTCCACATAATGACACTGACCATAATGACTTCGAGAAAAGTCGGCAGCACATTGAACAGCGAGATCGAGACCAGGCTTTCGATGGCGACGATGCCGCGCTCGATCGAGCGCGACAGGGCGCCGGTACGGCGATCGAGATGAAAGCGGAGCGATAGCGTGTGGAGATGTTGCAGGATGGCGCCGGCCGAACGGCGCACGGCGCGCACGCTGACCTTGGCGAATACGGCGTCACGCACCTGGGCGAAGGCCAGGCCCAAGAACCGGGCCACGCCATAGGCAACGATCGCCATCAACGGCAGCATCGCCACGTCCTGCGGCGACAGCGCATCGACGGCTTCCTGCAAATATAGCGGCGTGATCACCGTCGCCCACTTGGCAAGACCGATGCAGGCCATGGCGACCACGACCCGCAGACGAATATTGCCCGCCTCCGCGACACCGGCTGGCGGCCACAAGAACGGCAGCAGAGTCTTGATGACCTGCCAGTCCGATTGCTTACGACTGGCGGCGGCATGTTCAGGCGAATACGAGGCTTGGCGCACGAGCGGGGCTCCGATCAAACTACTGATTCAAAGATCATTTGCGGTTGGCGGACCTGCAACCATACCTTCAATCGGAAACATGATTGTTCGGTTGTTCCAGGTTCTAACGCCGCCCCTATGAGAAGTCTCTGTCTTTTATCCAAAGGTGGGCGTCATAGGCGCGAGCCGTCGCAAGGATTGGCCAATCGGACAGCCGGTCACGCCCAAGCAGCCACTTGGCAGTCGAGATTTCCGCAAGGTCATCTCGTGTTTGCACGTCCGCACCGAATCTGAGCAGCGGCCTGATATCCGTGAACACGATACCTAGCAACCGCCGCACCTGCGGCCGTCATGTGCGCGTGCGGGCCGCGCACGGTATCTCGTGACTGGTATCGCGCTTTACTGAACGTAGCTCAAACTGGCTCGTGCAAAATCATCACGCCGGGCGCGATGCTGGAGACAGTCGCTTTGAAATGACGTCCGCCGAGACAGCGCACGGCAAACGCAGTGGCATTCCTGACCCTACTTCCGCTCGATATTCGGTTCAATCGAGCCAAAGGTCCGTGCGGCCGTGGTATTGCGGGTCATCACGCTGTAGATGCGATCGACCATGGCTTTGCGTTCCGCCGCCCACTTGGCGGCTTCGGCTTCGGTCGGCACGTACTGCTCGATCATCTCGGTCGTGACCTTGCCGTGCTTGGTCAGCAGCGCTTCCATGATCTTCATGCGCTGCTGGCCCTGCCACATCTCGGCACCGAGGGCGATCACCATCGTCAACAGATTGTCGATGTGGGGATTGCCCAACAGCACCATGTTATCGGCATCGTGCTTGATATAGTCGGCTTCGGCGCCAAGCCGTTTGGTGTCGGTGGCCATGTGCGTTTCCTCCCGTGCCGCCGGCTCAGGCCTTGATCGCCATCAGGTTCGGACGGCCGCCGCCGCGAATCGAGACCGGACCGCCCAATTGATTCCCTGGGCCCGCCTTGTTGACGGTCATGCCGGCGACGGTGAGATCGCTGGCGAGGTTGTATTCCATGTGTTGCAGCGCCCATGGCTCGCCGTTCCAGCGGTGATCCCACCAGCGGCGGAACTTGCCATAGGCGTCTTTCGGCGCCGCGCCCGCCGTATAAAAATCGACCGGATAATAGGTGCCGCCGGGACGAAGCAAGCGCGAGACTTCCTTCATGATCTTGGCGTTCTCGCTGTTCGGCACTTCATGCAGGATGATGAACGACACCACCATGTCGAAGTGACCATCGGGGAAGCCGGTCTGCTCGGCCAGCGCCTGACGGAAGTTGACCGCAACGCCAAGATCGGCGGCGCGCATGTGGGCGTAGTGGACCATCGGCCCACCGACATCGACGCCCCACACTTCGGCCTCGGGGAAGCGGCGCTTCAATGCCACCGACGTCTGGCCGCAGCTGCAGCCAATTTCGAGAATGCGCCTGATTTTGCCGTCGGCCGGCACGGGCGCCGCGCTGGCGACGCCCACCTGCTGCTGGTCCTGACTGTTATGGCCAAGGAAGAAATTGTTGGTGCCGTAGTGATAAACATAGCCGGCCAAGGGGTCGCCGACGTAGCCGCCAGGCTGAATGTGAATTTCATGCCGCGCGTAGTCGGGGATGTGCATGGTCGGGTTCAGCTCCAGCGAACCTGGGCCTGCCTTCTCGGCGGACTTCAATTCCGACAACCAGCGATCTTTATCGGCGTCGAACAAGTCCTTCACGCCCTTCCAGGTAAGCTGTTGCACCGACAACCACGCCCGTGCGCTGGCCATCAGCGTCGGGTCGTTTTCCATCAGCTTGATGACGTCCGCCATCGGCAGTTCGGCGTCGGGCGCATGGCCGTTCTTGGCGAGAAGTTCCTTGGCGCGCGCCTTGGCGGCTTCCTGCAAGCTGCCGGGGCCCGACTGAACCATCGTCCTGACTTCCGTGAGGAAATCCTGGTTGCTGCCGACATCGAGACTCGGGATGCGGCGGAAGATGCCGTCGCGGCCGCGATCGGCGTCGAGCTTGAAATTCGAATCCTTGGCCGCCCACGCGCTTTGGGTGGCGGCGGCAACGGCCGTACCGGCGGTGGCAGACAGCAACGAACGACGATCGAGCGGCATGGGAGGCTCCTTATTCAGAGTGCAGCTTCTGCCAGATTGTCTCAAAGCGCCTGGTCCGGCGCAACGGGGGCGGATCGGCCGAATTCAAGGGGTGAGCGCGGTGCGGAGGTCTGAAATGACAGCCCCCCAGGCACCCAGAGTACCCTGCCGAAACAGCCGAACCGAGGCATACCACGGGCTATCGGCGCGGTTCAGCATCCAGCGCCAGTCGGGCACGTACGGGATCAGGATCCAGGTCAGCACACCCAGCGCACCCCCCAGATGCGCGACACTGGTATCGACGGTGATGATCAGATCAAGCTGCATCGCGATCGCCGCCGTGTCGGCGAAATCGGCGATCACAGCATCAAGTGTCGTCACGCTGTGCCGCGACAGCATTTCCGCTTCGGCCGGGGAAACATCTTTCTGCAACGCGAAGAACTCAATACCCGGCCGATCGAAGAGCGGCGCCAGGAGATCGAGCGTGAGCGACCGATTGCGATCGTTGCCGTGCGCTGCGCTTCCGCGCCACACGATGCCGACACGGCGTTTGGTCTTGACGCCGAGCCGTGTCCGCCATCGATCTGCGCGCGATGAATCAACCGCCAAGTACGGCGCGCCTGAAATGTCGGCGAGAGCGGTGTTGAAGGCGAGCGGCAGACTTGGCAGCGGACAATGGAGATCGAAGGGCGGTAATGGCGCGCCCTGTGCCACAACAGCATCGGCGAATGGCCCGAGCAGATCGACAAGTGGTGCTTGAACCTCAAGCATCACCCGTGCGCCGCGCGCGCGAATCAGGGGCACGTACCGGGCAAATTGAATGGTGTCGCCGATGCCCTGCTCGGCGTGGAGCAGGACGGTTTTCCCCGCGACATCCATGTCGTGACGATAGCGCGGCTGCGCGAACGGCCGCACCCGCAACATCAACGGCGGCAACGCGAGACGGCGCTCGTAGTCGGGCCAACCCTCGCGCAACTGGCCGCGCGTGAGAAAACCCATAGCCCGATTGAACCAGGCTTCGCTCATCTTTGGGTCCAGGCGCGTCGCCCGCTCGAAGCTGGCGTGAGCCTCGTCGAGTCGGCCGAGAGCAATCAAAGCCATGCCGCGATCACGGGCGATCTCGGCGGTCTCGCCATCGAGCGCCCGCGCCCGATCGAAATCGGCCGCCGCCGCGGCCGCGCCGCCCAGGTTGAGCATGAGCGAACCACGACCGGCCAGGGCTGGGACGAAATCCGGTTTCAACGCCAATGCGGCATCGAAGGCCGCATGGGCGTCGGCGAAGCGTCCGACATCGACCAGGATCAAAGCACGATTGAAGTGCGCGCCAAAGAAATTGCGATCGAGCGCCAACGCGCGCTCGAACCCGACCAGGGCGTCCTCGCGCCGGCCGAGGGACGATAGCGCGATCGCCCGGCCGTTGTGGGCAACCGCAATGGCGGCGTCGCGTGCAAGCGCGCGATCGAAGGCAGCAATCGCGTCCTTGAGTCGGCTTTGATTCAACAGCGTCAGGCCAAGCTTGGTGTCGGCAATCGCGGCGGCATCCGGCATGGACCGACATAACCACGAAAACGAGGCCAGCGCGACAGCCCGGCATGCAATCGCATTGATGACAAGATTCACAGATAACAGGCCATATTTTGAGTGCCAGAGTTTGGCGACGGCAACCCCGGGGGATGACGTGGCCGAGCCACACCGCCTCGCCATCGTTGGCAGTTGGGAAACGCACGGCAGCCCGTGGCGGCGCCGAGCCGGCATCTCGGCCGCCGTCACGTTTCTTCACGCGATGCTGGTGCTCGCCGTGCTGGCGACGCAGTGGCTGACGCGGCGGCCGGTCGTTCCCGTAACGCCCTATGTCGTCTGGATGACCCTGGAAGAGCAGGCCGCCGCTGGTTGAGACTGTTGCCCCGCCGCCAGAGACCAGTGCCGCGCCCTCGGCAGCAACGCCAGCAGCACCCGCGCCTGTGACCCCTGCGCCGCGACAGGCCGCACCCGGCCCGCCTGCCCCGACCGCACCGATGACCACCGGCCGCGTGCCCTCTACGGATCAGAAGACACTCGACGCCCTCAAACCCTACGCGTTGTGCGGCATGCCCAACGACGGCCGGCCGATCCCTGAGAACGCCAGGCCGTGCGACACGGTGCGCTGGAGCCTTTCGACCAAGCCAATGGAACCGCGCCAACCGACGGAAAAAGAATTGGCCCTCCACCGCGAGTTTGAGCGGGCATATGCCATCGAGAATTCGCCGGTTCACCTTCCCTGCGCCGGCGGCGGCCTGCTCAATCCGCTGTGCCTGATCAGTGGCATGTTGAATGGCTTTGATTTCGAGATGGGCTCCTACGCCGGAACCGGCGGCGAAGTCGGTTGCAGCTTCGACAAAGGCGGCTCGCGGCTGTGCGGCATGGCGTCGTCAAAACCGACCGTGGGCGGTAAGCTGGGGCGTTGACGACGTCTGCATCGGGAAAATGTCATGTATCGATTCCTTGTTGGTATCGCCTTTCTCCTGGCTCTGTCCGGCCGCGCCGGCGCAGCTGTGACTGAATCAAGCTCAGCCGGTTTCACGACATCCTTCACCACGTCAATTGCCGCGTCGCCCGAAGCGATCTGGGCGCACCTGATTCACCCTGAACGGTGGTGGAGCAAGGACCACAGCTGGTCGGGCGGTGCCGCCAACCTTTCGCTCGATCTGGGCCCCAACGGCTGTTTCTGTGAGAAACTCCCGAACGGCGGCTTTGTCGAGCATGCGCGTGTCATTTTTGCAGCGCCGCGCGCGATGTTGCGCCTGTCGGGCGGCCTTGGCCCGCTGCAAAGCGAAGCCATCGGCGGTACGCTGCCCATCAGCCTCAAGGCCGAAGACGGCGGCAAGACCAGCTTACGTTTTGACTATGTTGTCGGCGGCCATGCCCGCTTCGATCTGAAGGAAATGGCAGCCGCCGTCGACCAGGTCATCGGTTTGCAGCATGGCCGTTTGGTCAAGCTGGTGACCGAAGGAAAACCGGACTGACGGTATCGTCAACGCCCGGCGATCGCGCGCACATGTTC
>VGEM01000210.1 GCA_016869315.1 Alphaproteobacteria bacterium
ATGGATGCCGTTACGGCTGTCTCGGGCAGCGGCCCGGCGTACGTTTTTCTGCTCGCCGAGGTCCTCGCGGCGGCCGGCGAACGCGCGGGCCTTGCGCCCGAACTGGCGCACCGGCTTGCGCGAGTGACGGTGGCCGGCGCCGGCCAGATGCTGGATCAATTGCCCGAAGCGCCGTCGACCCTGCGCGAGAATGTCACGAGCCCCGGCGGCACCACTGCCGCGGCGCTCAAAGTGCTGATGGCTGAGCCGGGCCTCGCTGCGCTGATGAACGAAGCCGTCGCCGCAGCGGCGCGCCGTTCCAAGGAATTGGCCGGTTAGCACGGCTTGATTCAGCCGATACCGCGTGGAACCATCGACGTTCAATCGTCGTTCGGGAGAATTCGTCATGGCCCGTAAACCCCGCGCTGCCCGGCCCTCTCGCGAGGCACCGGCGTCCGACACGGCGCGCCTCGCAGAAGCAGTTTTGGCGGAAGCTGCCGCCATGGGGTGGCGCGAAACGACACTGGCAGGCGTTGCCGACCGCGCCGGACTCTCGCTTGATCGGGTCAACCTGGTTGCGCCGACCAAGGCGTACTTGCCGCTCGCCGTCATTGATCTCATCGATCACGACGCTTTGGGCAACGCCAAGCCGGATGCGGCCAGTTCGCCGCGCGATCGGTTGTTCGAACTGTTGATGAAGCGCTGCGACGCTTTGCAAAAGCGCCGTAACGGCATCAAGGCCCTGATCAAGGGCGTCCTGCGCGATCCGCCGGTGGCGGCAATGATGGCGCTTCGCCTCAATCGCAGCCTGGCGGCGACACTTGCTGTGGCCGGTATTTCGGCGGATGGATTAATGGGATGCGCGCGGGTTCTAGGCTTGAAGGCCGTGTTTGCCGCAACGATGCGGGCCTGGCTCAAGGACGAAAGCGCCGATATGTCGAAGACCATGCCGGCGCTCGACCGCGCGCTCAATATGGCCGAGCGCGTCGCGACGATGACCAGCCGCAAATCTAAACAGGAATCGTAATTGTCGCGCGCAGGCCGCCAAGCGGGCTATCGGACAGCGTGACATCGCCGCCCATGCCGAGGGCGAGGTCCTTGGCGACCGTCAGGCCAAGGCCGATCCCACCGGTTTTGCGGTTGCGCGAGGGTTCAAGCCGGGTGAAGGCGCGAAACACTTCCTCGCGCTTGTCGGCGGGAATTCCCGGGCCGTCGTCGTCGACATGGATCGAGAGTTCGCCGACGCGCCGCTCGCTGGTGACAAGAACAACTTTTCCAAAGCGCACGGCATTGCCGACCAGATTGCCCAGACAGCGCTCCATGGCGACCGGCTTGAAGCGCACCGGCGCCGCCAGGCCTTCCGCACGAGCGGAAATGTTGGCGCCTTCGCGGCGATAGCGCGCGACGATGGCTTCGATCATCGCCGCCGTGTCGGTCGGGCGTGCATCCTCGGCGCCATCGCCGCGGGCGAACGCGAGATAGGCATCGAGCATGCGCTCCATTTCAGTCACGTCGTCTTTCATCGCCGTGACGTCGTCGGACCCGAGCTCGCCGCCCATGCCGAGTTGCAGCTTGAGCCGCGCCAGCGGCGTGCGGAGGTCGTGCGACACGCCGGCGAGCATTTCGGTGCGCTGCTGGATCTGGCGCCGGATGCGGTCGCGCATCAGATTGAAGGCGCGGGCCGTCTGGCGCAGCTCGAAGGCGCCACGCGCGGACAGGTCCGGCACGTCATGGCCGCGTCCAAAGGCCTCGACGCCTTGCGCCAATTTGCGGATGGAGCGGACCTGGTTGTGGAGGAACACGGTCGCCACGCCAAACAGAAGGATCGACGAGCCGACCATCCAGATGACGAAGACGTAAGTGGTCGAGCTGAAAAGGCGCCGACGCGGCGCGAGAACATGGAGCACGCCGGTATCGAGCTCGACGTCAATTGCGATCAACTTCTCATCGCGAAATGCGACGAGGTCCACGACAAATGGCCGCTCCAACGCTTGCCACAGCGCCTCATCGAGGACGTCGTTGCCGGCCTCCTCGCGGCTTTCGATGCGCTGTCCGGCGATGCGAGTGCCGGGCTCGAAGGTCAAATCGATCTCCAGCGTCCGGCGCGCCGTGTCGCGAATCCACGCGCGGGTTCGGTCGTCTTTGAAGTCTCGGGTCGCTGCCACCATGCCAGCGACGTCGCCGGCGAGGCTCGCCGCCATACGTCGCGACATGGTGTCCCAGTGGTTTTCGTAAAAGATGTAGGTCGAGATCACCTGCACCAGGATCACCGGCACGACGATGATCAGGCTGGTGCGGGCCTTCAGCGTGCGCGGCAGGTACCGCTCGATATCGATTGCACCGAATCGCGCGAACAAGCCGCGCGGCCGTGTCGACCAATCGCCCGCCAGTTTGTGCTGATTCGCGGTCTGATCGGCAGCCTGCTCGGCCATCTTAGTCGGTCCTCAGCAAATAGCCGGTGCCGCGCACCGTTTGCAGGTAGCGCGGTTGGCGTGAATCGGTCTCGATCTTGCGACGCAGGCGGGTGATCTGAACATCGATGGTGCGCGGATTGGCGGCGGCGCCACCTTGCGCCTGGAGCACGGACCGATCGACCGGCTGATTGACGTGTGTGGCGAGCAACGCCAGCAGGTTCGCTTCACCGGCCGTGAGATGCACGGTTTCACCGTCGCGCATGAGTTTCTGGCGCAGCGGATCGTAGCGGCATGCGCCGAACCGGAGCTCGTGACGGCGCGGTTCCTCGGGCTCGGGCGCGCGACGCAGGATGGCGTTGATGCGCAGCAAAAGTTCCTTCGGCTCGAACGGCTTCGCCATGTAATCGTCGACGCCGCGCTCGAGTCCCTCGATGCGGCGCGACGTATCGCCCATCGCCGTCAGCATCAGGATCGGGATGGCATTTCCGGCCCGCACCGACTTGACCAGGCTCAGGCCATCTTCACCGGGCATCATGCGATCCACCACCATCAAGTCGAACTTGAGCGCTTCGAGATGACGGCGCGCCTCGGCGGCGCTTTCGGCCAGCGTCACCATCAGTCCTTGTGAGCCCAGGAAACGGCCCAACAGTTGGCAGAGACGGCGATCGTCGTCGACCACCAGAACATGGTGCGGAAATTTCTCGGCACCGGTTGCGGACGTGGCGGCGATCATTTGTCTTGGTGCCGAAAGCGCTTACGCGCCGGTTCGTTCATGATACCGACCATCACCCGGCGAAATCCGTCGATCGCCGTGGCGCCGGCGTCCTTGAAGGCTGCCGTGATGCGAATCCGCTGTTCGGCGGTCAAGTCTCGTTCGAGGGCGTAGCCCTTGTCGGTCAAATGCAGCAATCGTAGCCGGCCATCCTTTGGGGGGGGGGGCCGTTTCTGTTCGATGTAGCCGTCGCGGACCAGATGGCTGAGAACCCGGGACAGGCTCTGCTTGGTAATGCCGAGAGTCTTGAGCAATTCGCTGACATTGATACCCGGATACTGGCCGACGAAGTAGATGACGCGGTGATGGGCACGTCCAAAGCCCTGCTTGGCTAAAACCGCGTCCGCCCTGGCGGTAAAATCGCGATAGGCGAAGAACAGAAGCTGGATCGCCTGATGGAGACCTTCTTCCTTGAGCGATACGGGGCCGGAAACGGCCTTTGCGTCAGCCATGGCGTGGGTTACCTGCCGGCGCGGGCCAATGCCCGCGCGCGATTGTCGGCCAGAATAGCAGATAAATAAGTCAGTAATGTTAACATATATGTCGCGCGGTGGTATGACCTCTGCGACTCGGAGACGATCACGCCGGAGCCTAGAATGGCGGGAGCGTCACGACGGACACGGCAACATGATGAGGGGCGAGCCATGAGCACACCCACGTTCGACGATCGGGATGGGTACATTTGGTTCAACGGCAGCTTGATGCCATGGCGTGGGGTCAAGGTCCATGTCCTGACCCATGCGCTCCATTACGCCAGCTGCGTGTTCGAGGGTGAACGCGCCTACCGCGGCAAAGTGTTCAAGCTCGAGGAGCACACCGAGCGCCTTTTTGCCTCGGCCGCAATTCTCGACATGAAGATGCCGTTCAGTCAGGCCCAGATCAACGGCGCGACCATGGAAACCATTCGCGCCAATAACCTGAGCGATTGCTACGTTCGTCCGCTCGCCTGGCGCGGCAGTGAAATGATGGGGGTCGCGGCGCAGACAACCTCGACCAATGTCGCCATCGCCGTGTGGCCCTGGCCATCGTATTTTTCGCCGCAAGAACGTCTCAAGGGTATTCGTCTGCAGATGGCGCAGTGGCGTCGTCCGCATCCAGACACCGCGCCGGTCAAGGCCAAGGCGGCCGGGCTCTACATGATTTGCACGCTTAACAAGCACAACGCCGAACGCGCCGGCTATGACGATGCCTTGATGCTCGACTGGCGCGGTCAGGTGTCGGAAGCCACCGGCGCCAATGTGTTCTTCGTCATTAACGGCGAAATTCATACGCCGACGCCGGATTGTTTTCTCGACGGCATCACGCGGCGCACGGTGATCGCCCTGGCCAAGGCCCGCGGCTACAAAGTCATTGAACGCGTGATCATGCCCGACGACATGGGTAAGGCGACCGAGTGCTTCCTGACCGGCACCGCCGCCGAAGTCACGCCGGTGCGCGAGATCGGCACGTATAAGTTTACGCCCGGCGATGTTTGCCGGAACCTGATGGCCGATTACGACGACGCCACCGGGAAGACACCCAAGGTCAGCGCCACGGCGGCGTAGTTCAACGCCACCGGCCAGCCCGACGGTCATCGTCGGTCTTGGCCTCGACCCAAGCGGCGCCGGTGGCGCCGCTTTCTTTTTTCCAGATCGGCGCCTTGGTTTTGAGCCAGTCCATCAGGAACTCGCACGCATGAAACGCAGCCTCGCGGTGGGCCGAGGCGGTGGCGACGAAAACAATCGGATCGCCCGGCTTAAGCGTGCCGACGCGGTGGACGATCCGGACATCATCGAGCGGCCAGCGCTGCTTGGCTTCTGCGATGAGTTCGGCCAGCTGAACGTCCGCCATGGCGGGATAGTGCTCAAGGGTCATCGCGTTGATGGTTTCGCCGTCCGCGCTGGTGTCGCGCATCTGGCCGATGAATGTCGCGATGCCGCCTGACTTAACATTGCGAGCCGAGAATGCCTTCAGTTCGACCGACGGGTCGAACGGCTCGGCTTGCACCCGTGCGCCGGACACCATCATCCCCCGGTGACAGGCGGGAAAAACGCGACTTCACGCGCGCCTGCAATGGATGCCGCATGATCGACATGCACTTGGTCGCGGGCGACCTTGACCAGCTTTCGATTGGCGAAGGCCGCGCCGTGGCCGGCGCTTCGGGCGGCGAGCCAATCGATCAACTGGGTAACCGTTTGCGTTCCGGCGGGCGGGTCGAGGATTTCCTCAGATCGGCCGACCTTCTCGCGCATCCAGGCAAAGTAGAGAATCTTCACGGCAAATCCGCGCCGGCATCCATGTGGCGGAGGCCAGCTTTCAAGTAATCGTAGCCGGTGATGAACGTGACGGCTGCCGCGAACCACAGCCCGATCTCGCCGATCAGCACGGCCGAAATCCAATCCGGCGCCTTGTCGCCGACGATCAGGAATCCAAGTGCGACCATTTGAATCGTGGTCTTGGCTTTGGCGAGCCGCGTGACCGGCAGACCAACCCGCAGCTCGGCCAGGAATTCGCGCAGGCCCGAGACGAAAATCTCGCGCAGGAGAATGACCAGTGCCGGCAAATACGACCACGGCCCGACGCGGTCAAATGCGACGATCATCAGCAGCACTGAAGCGACCAGCAATTTGTCGGCGATGGGATCAAGAAATCTGCCGAGGCGCGAGACCAGACGGTCGCGCCGGGCCAGGTAACCGTCGAAATAATCGGTGATCCCGGCCGCCGTGAAAATGGCGCAGGCGATCCAGCGCATTGCCGTGCTGTCGTAGTAAAACGTCGCGACCACGATCGGCACGGTCGCGATGCGTGACAGGGTGAGGATGGTGGGAAGGTTGAACACGGGATCAATCTCGGAATGGGCTCAATTAACTCGCTGCGTGGAAGTGATCATAGATACGTTTCGCCAAGGCCGCACTGACACCTTCGACCGTCCTCAAGTCTTCAAGCCCCGCCGCCGCCACCGCCTTGGCCGAGCCAAAGTGACGGAGCAGGGCGCGTTTGCGCGTTGCGCCAATCCCCGCCACCTGGTCGAGCGCCGAACGGGCGATATCCTTCGACCGTTTCGACCGGTGGGCCGAGATCGCGAAGCGGTGGGCTTCGTCGCGCAGCCGCTGGAGAAAGTAAAGCACCGGGTCTTGCGGCGGCAAGCTGAAGCCGGCCTTACCGGGCATATGGAATTCCTCGCGGCCGGCATTACGGTCGGGGCCTTTGGCGATGGCCATCACCGCGACATCGTCCACCGCGAGCTCCTCCAGCACGGCAAGACCGGTCGACAATTGTCCAGCGCCGCCGTCGAGGAGAATGAGATCGGGCCAGCTGCCGCGCTCGCGACCCGGATCTTCGGTCTGGGCGCGAGCAAAGCGCCGCCGCAACACCTCGCGCATGGCGGCATAATCGTCGCCCGGCGCCTGCTCGCCCTTGATGTTGAATTTTCGGTAAGCACTTTTGACAAAGCCGTCAGGCCCGGCGACG
>VGEM01000211.1 GCA_016869315.1 Alphaproteobacteria bacterium
CCGTTTTGGTCACCGCCGTCGCGCTTCGCGTGCTGTGTGTCATCAGTGCCATTTCGCCAAAGGCCTGTCCCTTGCTCATGGTGTGCAAGTGAATTGTTTTTCCCCGCTCATTGACGGCAAGGATGTCAACCTCACCGCGCATAATCATATACGCGTACGCGGCCGGATCGCCCTGATTGAAGATGACTGCACCGGGCGGGTAAACCTTGCGGCTGAAGACTTCCTTCGACCTGACATGGCCCAATTCGGTTTCGGACGGCGGTGCAGGCTTGATTGACATATGCGGCCCTAGACGTGCGTGCGACGCGACAATTCGATCAATCGCTCGGTCATGAATTGAATCCAGAATCGCATATAAGGGTCGAGCGACTTTAATCGTCGAGTCACCACCGCATTGTCGATGACAGCGCAGAGCGTTTCAGTCGTCGCGACGGCGTCGGCCGTCCTTGGCGACCCATTGAGCACAGCCATCTCTCCGAAAATTTTTCCTTTGCCGAACTTGGCGAGCACAACGCGTTCGCCATGCGCGTTCTTAGCGGAAATCTCGATCTCGCCTTTGACCACGAGATAGGCGTTGGCGCCCGGGTCGCCGGCACGAAACACTGCCTGACCGGCAGCAAACTTCGCCGGCGACAAGTCCGTAACATGCAGGCCCAATTCATCGATCATTCCCATGCAGGAATGGTATCAAGCCCCATACGTTCAGCAACCGATAACCGAAGGCTGATCCGTTAGCGCGCACTTGCACCGCCATCGATGTTGATCTCGATGCCGTTAATGTGACGCGCCGCGTCAGACGCGAGATAGATCACGGCAGCCGCGACATCGAGCGGATAGGCTGGATAGCCGAGCGGTGTTCCTCCGCGTTCTCGGGCCATGTTGTCGCGGTACTCTTGCTCGGTGACTTTGCTGATGAATTGCATGCCCGGCGTCCAGGTCGAGCCCGGATGAACCGAAATCACGCGAATGCCTGCCGCCTTGGCGTCGATCGCCGCAGACTTCGTGAGTCCGCCCATGCCGCCCTTTGAACTGCCGTAAAGCGTTGAATTGACGCCCCCGCCCTGCCCGGCGGTCGAGTTCATGTTCATCACCACGCCCTTGGCCTTGGCCAACAGCGACCAGCAGTGCGTCATGCCAAGAAACGCGCCGCCGATATTGAGATCAATCTGATCCCACAGTTCGACGGTCGTGAGCTGCTCGATCGGTTTGCGACGGCCCCGGCCGGCGTTATTGAGGAGAAGATCAAGCTTGCCATGCTCCTTCTTGATGATCTTCGCCATCGCGATCCAATCGTCCTCGATGGTGACATCGAGTTTGACGAATATCCCCTTGCCGCCGATTTCATTGATCTGATGCACGGTCTCGCTGCCGCCTTTGGCGCCGCCGTAAAGATCGGGCCGCTCGGGATCAACCGCCCGTCCCGTGACGTAGACATAAGCCCCGGCCTTGGCGAGAGCGACGCACGTGCTTTGGCCGATGCCGGCCGTGCCGCCGGTCACCAGCGCGACCTTACCCACAAGCGGCGCAATCGCTGACGCGGTTTCCAGGGTGGCGTTGGTTGCACCGAGAGTCATATGACGGCCCCCCCGTTGTCGACCGGCAAGATCAAGCCGGTCAGATAGTTCGAACCGTCCGCCACCATGTATGTCACGGCCGATGCGACGTCCTCGGCGCGTACTTGGCCTGGGTTCAGCTCGCCTTTCCTGTCGGTGATCTCGCCGGCGAGAATGGCATTGACGCGGACCCGATCGGTTTTCGACGCGCACTCAATGGCCGCCGATTTCGTCATGATGACGATGCCGTTTGCCGCGGCGCTCGCTGCGGCGGCTCCTCCGACCCCATTGCGGCCGTCCGTCGACGTGATGGAGATATAGAGGCCGCCGCCCGAGTTCCTGAGGAGCGGGATGCCCGCTTTCATCGCCATGAAGTTCCGGCCATAGTTGTCGGCGACCACACGCCGAAAGTCGGCAAACTTGACCTTGCCCACGCCACCGTTGCGTTCGGGTATCGCGATGCTGATCACCACGTCCGCGGCGTCAGGCCGATCGGGCCCGCTCAGAAACGCGGCGTCGTACGCGGCATCGGTCATGTCGGCCGGATAAACCGAGCGCACCGTCGCTCCCGCCGTCCGCAAGGCTGCTTGAATGGCGCGCAAGAGTGGCGAGTCGGGCGCTGTAATCACGCACCTCTTGCCGGTCAACGATGGGCCGGCGGCTTGCGCCGACGATCCGCCGATGACGCCGGCGAGAGTCAACGCGGAAACCCCCAGCGCACCGCGCCGGTCAACGCTCAGATCCATGATCAGCTCCCTAGAAACGATAGGCGGTCTTCAAACCCCACTGCCGCGGCCGGCGCGGGGTCGCGGTGACACTGAGCGCCGTGTTGACGTTGGGACCGTGCCGCGCGTCATGCAGACGGACAAAACGATATGGCGTTTCTTCCTGTGTGCAGTTCGTGCAGTAAATGTCGAAGCTGAAATCGCCCTGTTTCACGCCGAGGCTCAAGTGGATCAGATTTTGTGGCTCGTTCTTGGCGAAGTTCATGTCGGATTCCCACATACCCGACTGGTACTGGTACGAGCCGTTGAAAGCCCAGGTCCAGTCGCCTATCAGCGGGGCTTCGTACGTGGCGGTAATCGAATTGATCCAGGGCGGTACGGTCTCGACCTTATTGCCGTTGATCAATTGGCAGCCAATCCGGCCAGGCGAAGCGACACCGGTCAATGCAAACAATGCCGTCGAGCAAAAATTCTTATAGACTGAGCGGTTGTAGGAAATATTGCCGTTGAGGGTCAGTTCCTCGGTCACAGCAGCCGATAACGATAGGCCGAAACCATCGACCTTCGAGGTCCCTGCTCCCGCGACAATCGCGTAGGTCGCAGTGGTCGAACCTGGCTGGAGGAAGTTGATGGTCTGCGCTTGGTTCTTCCAATCCATGTGATACATGGCGAAATCGGTCGACAAACGACCATCGAACCACAGTGACTTTGCGCCAAATTCGTAGTTCCTGAGCGTT
Organism: Alphaproteobacteria bacterium; assembly: GCA_016869315.1. Classification (GTDB taxonomy): domain Bacteria; phylum Pseudomonadota; class Alphaproteobacteria; order Rhodospirillales; family Rhodospirillaceae; genus VGEM01. The sequence goes on from VGEM01000211.1 coordinate 3,016, forward strand.
TCTTCGGGAATGAAACGATCTTCGGCCGTCGTTCCTGAACCCGGCAGGCCAATAAACGTCGACGTGTTGAATCCACCAGGATTATTCCCGGTCGAGAACAGCACGTAGACGTGGCCCTCATCGCTGTATTTGTAGTCGAGCGTTATGCGGGGAACGAACTTCTTAAAGGTGTTCGTCCCCGAGAAACCATTGGGAACCAGATTCGTTAACCCAACTCTTTCCCCTTGGTACCGGCCCTCGAAGCTGAAGGTGAATTGATCGGTCATGTCGTAATAGAGCGCGAGGAACGCTGAAAGATTTCGAACCGATTCACGGCGGTTGCCGACCACAGTCGGTGTCGTACTGCGCGTGATGCGTCCGGTGTAACCGGCGATCGATTGCGTGACGGGACTGAATGCGGCGGTCGGATTGAACAGCGCTTGAGGCCCGGTCGCTTCACAAACCGTCTGACAGACGAAATCGAAAATCGTCGAGGTCTGTATGTTACGGGTCAACTTCAGGTAATACGCGCCCGTAGAATACCTGAATTTCTGATCTTGCGGAGACGTCACCCGCAATTCGACCTGATTGCCAATGATCAGATTCTTTTGCGGCCCCGTGTGCAACTGCGGAAAGTGACCGAAGTCCACGTCCTGACCGCCGGCCTTGCTCCATTCGTATTCGCGATAGTACTGGATCGCCACGTCGTGATCGCTCACGGTCCAGTCGCCCGAGAGCGACGTGCGCCAGCTTTCCTGCCGGCGATCCGGATCGGGAATCTGATACCAGTTGGCGGCGAGAAACGGGAACCCGCCCGGATAGGTCTCGATGTGAATGTTGGAACCCTGGAAATACCGGACGGTCTGGCCGTTCGGCTTGGTCACCGTGACATTCTTGTCGCGGTCGAGCGGCCACGGCACCAACACCGGATCGTCATGGTCGTAGGTGTGAATGACATGCGCCTTGATCCGGGCGTCGTCGGTCGGTTCGTAGATCAATTTGATCGCGCCCGAAATCGTGCTGGTTCCTTGAACCTCCACGCCATCCGGGTGGAGCACGTCGGGCGGGCTCTCCCATGAATCAGGCCCGTCGTAGACCTGGTAATTGGCGAAGATCGACGCCAGGAATTTGTCGCTGACCCGGCCGCCATAGAACAGGTCGGCCTCGTATTGGCCGAGCGTCATGGCGTTGAAATTGAAAATGCCTTCAACGTCTTCCTTGGGATCACGAGTCACGTAGTTGATGCCGCCGCCGAAAGTGGCGCGACCGAACTGCGCCGACTGCGGCCCCGGCATCACTTCGATCCGCTCGAAGTAGTGGAACGGGATGTCCCAGCCGCTTGATTCGATGTAAGCGCCATCGAGGAAGGTCGACCCCTTTGAATCGCCGCGGGCGCCGGCGGCGAGACCGCGGAAGAACAGCCGCCCAGGACCGATACGGCCGCCCGTCTGGCTCTGCCAGTTGAGGCCGGGCGACAAGCTGTTCAAGTCACGCGGCGTCGTCATATTGGTGCGCAGGATGTCGTCGAGCGTGAGCGCTGTCACCTGCAGCGGAATATCGCGGAGGTTTTCCTCGGTCTTGCGCGCTGTGACGACGATTTCTTCCAGCTGAGGCTGGGCCAGGGTCGGATGCCCTGAAAGCAAGATTGCCGCCCCGGCGGCGGCAGTTGCACACCGTAACGAAAGAGCCCGACCGCGTTTCAACGAACCATGATGGATGGACATTTTGAACGCTCCCTTCCCCAAGAACGCTGTTGTTCCAATTGGCTCAGAAAAAGAACTAGTGCTCCCGCATACCTCTTCGCAACGATTCGCAAAATTCACTTGGGAGTTCTCAAGCCCAGGCGCCGAACACCGATCAGCGTCGAAACGTCGCCCTTGCTCGAACCCTCGCGCGACGCGCTCCCCAGCGCGCTGACAAAACTATGCGCTCGCACCAACTCGAAGTAAACGAGCAAGCAATTCACTGCTTCGACCTGATTGCATAGGGATGAAATCTTTCGGCATTTCAGTGAAGCAAGTCCGCAAGAGCGGGGCGAGATTGGGCAGGCCTCAGAGTTCAGTGAAATCGCGATGTTTAAGGCGCTGCCCGCAAAATTCCGCCGGCTGAAGTTTGTCAGGCCTATACGTGATGCCAAACCATCGAATACCCACAGAATTGAGGCCTTTTTGTTGACTCTCCCAGGCAAAGGTCCAGAATGTTAACAGTTCGAATTGTCCGAACTCACAGCCCGGGAGGTATCGCGATGGCTGAATCGAAATCCAAATACGTCAAAACACCTTTGAAAACGAGCCGCGTCACGTCAGCGGCGCCGTACAAGCCCGCGGACTATGACGCAGCGGTATTCACCAGCACGGAAGGCCTGACGGCCACCGTCGATGCGATCTATTCGTCGATGATGGCGCTCGGCGCCAACGTCTGGGCGATGCAGCGCCGCATGAAGATCATGGAAGCGCTGATGGAAAAGAACGGCAAGGTCACGACCGAGATGATCGAGCAGTACCAGCCGTCGCAAGCCGAACGTGATCAATGGGCCAAGGATCGCGACGCCCTGGTCGCCGAGCTTTACGATCCGTTCAAAATGGTGGGCACCGTCTATTATGGCGCGTCGATCGACGTACCGGACCCCACCGTGAAAAAAGCCCTCTAATTCGAAAACTCGGAGAAGCCACATGAAAAAAGACTCACTTTTCCCGGCGTTGAATCGCCGCGACGTTTTCAATTACACGACCGCCGCCATGACGGCCGCCGCCACGGCGACATTGTCGGCCAACCGCGCCGAAGCGGCCGATGTCGTGAAACGCCTCGCCAAGCGCGGCTATAACGGCATTTACGCGCGCCAGCCGGACCTCAGCATGGAAAGCAAGGGTGACTTCTACGCTGGCGTCTACGTTTGGCGTGGCCAGGATCTTGAGCGCGCCGCCGAACAGCGCGCGATCGAAATCTGCGCTGCCGCGAACATCGATCCGAAAAAGGAAATGACTTGGGGCGAAGCAGTCAAATTGATCGGCGACGATCCGCTGATCTCGATGACCTGCCGCATGCGCTCAAGCCATCAGAAGCTCAAGTACAAGATGGTGCAGGACTACTATCACCAGCATGGCGACGAATACATGGCGGAGATGGAAAAGGCCGACAAGATGGGCCCTGGCTCGCTTGAGCTCAATCCGAAGATGGCACTGCTCGAGTACACCACCCATGAAATCCACTCGATGCCGGGCGGATACGTCGGCGATGAGTTCGCCGGCCACATGTACGACTGCGGCACCAACTGGGGCGCCTACGTCGATCGCAATTACCAGGACGGCTCGCATATGGGCATGGCCGCCAATGCCGCGCTTCCGGCCGACGGCAAGATCAAGCGCATCCTCGACATCGGCACTTCGAACGGGCAGTTCGCGACCTCGATGAAGCGCCGCTTCCCCGAAGCCGAAGTGTGGGGTCTCGATGTCGGTGGTCCGATGGTGCGTTACGCGCACATGAGGGCAGCCGACAACGGCATCGCCGTCAACTTCGTGCAGCGGCACGCTGAAGACTCCGGCTTCCCGGACAACCACTTTGACATCATCACGTCGAACCTGTTGTTCCATGAAGTGAGCTACAAGGGCGCCCAGGACATCA
>VGEM01000212.1 GCA_016869315.1 Alphaproteobacteria bacterium
TAATTGACCCGCCGTCCGCCCTGGTCGATACTGGCGCCATGGCCAGGATCGCGCGCGTCGTCGCCCCGGGGCTGCCCCACCACGTTACCCAGCGCGGCAACCGCCGGCAGCGGGTGTTCTTCGACGACGGCGATTACCGGCTCTATCGCCAGCTGCTGGCCGAGCAGTGCGCCGCCGCGCGGGTGGCGGTGTGGGGCTACTGCCTGATGCCGAACCACGTCCATCTGATCCTGACGCCGGAGATCGAAGACGGCCTCCGGGCGGCGCTGTCGGTCGCGCACAAACGCTACACGGCGCATGTCAACCGCAAGAAGGGCTGGACCGGCTATCTGTGGCAGGGCCGCTTCGCCTCGGTCGTGATGAGCGAGCCGCACACGCTGATGCGCGCGCGCTATGTCGAGATGAATCCGGTGCGCGCCCGGTTGGCCGATCACCCGCGCGACTGGCCGTGGTCGAGCGCGCGGGCGCATCTGGCCGGCCGCGACGACGGGCTGGTGGCGGTCGTGCCGCTGCTCGAAATGGTCCCGGATTGGCGCGGGTTCCTCGCCGATCCGCCGCCCAAGGGCGAGTGGGACGATCTCCGGAGGCACACCCGTACCGGGCGGCCGCTGGGGGCGGCGGCGTTTGTGTCGGATCTCGAACGCCGGCTCGGGCGCGCGCTCGGCCCCCAGAAACGCGGCCCGAAGCCGCACGCCCTCCTGGGCGAGGCGGCGGACTGAGGCGGCGGACTGAGGCGGCGGATTGAGGCGGCGGCAGTGCGCCGGCGTGTGGGCGGAATTAAGTGTATGTCCCCGCAATTAGGTTACCGGTCCGCGGACGCGAAAGTTACCTCGACCTCGCCACCAGGCCGCTTGACGATTTTTTCATCCTCGACCTTCGGCATGAACCGCCAGCGTGACACCGCGTTGACCGCGCTGATGTCGAAGACGTGTGGCGGTTCGGCAGCGATGACGCGGACATCCTCGGGCCTGCCAGCCTCGTCAATCGTGAAGCCAATGCGAACCCAGCCCTTGAGGCCCTGCGTCACCGCCTCGGGCGGGTATTCTGGCGGGATCTTGACCAGTGGCGTCCATGGGTCGCGCGACTCGCGCTGGGCAGTCCGGGCCAGAAGCCACAATGCGTAGGAATCGTCATTCAGATTCACCGGCTGCCGCTGTGCCTCGAGCCGAAGGGCATCCACGACCGGGGGCTGTATCACCGGCCGCGACGGCAGTGATCGCCGGTCTCGCATCGGCTCTTGCGCCACAGCCGCCGTCGCCGGCAGGGTGAAGATGGCCGCGGCGAAACCAGCCGCGGCCCGTGGTGACGTGCGCAGATTTGACAAGCTCATGGAGCGCCTCGCTTAGGAATTCTCCCACGCGAACGTGATCACCACCTCCTGGCCGTGTTACTTGACCGGGCGTCCGCCGTCGATCCGCGGCCGATAACGCCAGCGTTCGAGGGCGCGTACGGCGGCGCGGTTGAATATGTCGGACGGCTCGGCGGCGAGGACGACGATGTCTTCGCACGTGCCCGTCTCGCTGACGGTGAAGCCAAGGCGGACCCAGCCCTCGATGCCGCGCGTCACCGCGGACTCCGGGTACTGCGGCTGGACGTGGACGATGGCGACCGCCTGGCCGTCGGTTGGCGCGGAGATCGAGGGCGTTGTTCTTCCGCCAATTTCGATTTGCGGCGGGGCCACGGCGAGCGGATGGACTCCATCGGGGGACGATGTGTCGGACTCCGGTACGGGGGCCGTCGGCAATTCGACGACGCTCGGTCGATCGGGCTTCTGGCGATCCTTGATGATGGGCGCTTCATCGCGCGGCTTGAACACGAAATCGATGGGCGGGAGCGTGTGATCCTCACCGCGCCCCGAGATGCCGGTCGCGATCAGGAACGGCATCAGCCAGAACAGCAGCGTGGCAACGATGGCGGCGAGCGGCAGCGAGACTCCAAAACGCACTGTCGATGACATGGTTAGGCCTCCCTTGCTGACGAACCTCGTCAGCGTGAGGGTAGTTCCGGAGGCCGTCAAAAATATGGCATGCGGTGTGAAGCGGCTAAGTCCCTGAGATCAAATACGGACGCCGCGGGCTCGCGCGGACGGGACAGCAGACTGAGTGCTGGAGCCGGAATTAAGTGTATGTCCCCGAATTAGCAACGCCGCAAACGAAAACGCTGCCGAGTTGCCCCGGCGGCGTTTGATGGTGAGCGCGGTTTCGGCGATCAGCCGGACACCAGCTTGGCTTCCTTGGCGCGCTGATCGATGTATTTGAGCCATTGATCGGCGTCGCGGGCTTTGTCCTTGAACTTGCTGGCGCTTTCGCACGACTGGCGGGCGGTGCCCCACTTCTTCTGTTCGATCTGGGCGACGCACATGGTCATCCAGGCCGAGCCCTCGTCCTTGAGGCCCTTTTTGTCGATCGCGCTCTTGCAGGACTCTTCGGCGTCCTTGTAGGCGTTGAGCTGAAGCTGCGCCTGGCAGAGCCGCATTTCCAAGATGCCGTTGGGCGACTTGTCGGCCGCTTCCTTCAGCCACGGGATCGCCTTTTTGTATTCGCGCGCGTTGAAGTAGGCGTTGGCGACCACTTCGAGGTTCTCGGAGTTGCGCTGCACGCCGGTGCCCTTGAACGCCTTCTCCATGACCATGGCGCCCTGGTAGGGGTTTTCATGGAACATGTAGAGGCGGGCGAGGCGGACGATGTCCTTCTCGTCGGTCAGGAAGCCCAGCTGGTAGGCAGCCGCGAAGATCGCGAAGGATTCCTTGTCCTTGTTGAGTTCGTTGTAGACCGCGGCCAGCTGCATCCAGTAAGTGCGGTTGCCGGGGAACTTCGGGATCATCAGCTCAAGCAGCTTTTCGGCTTCGGGATAGCGGTCGCGTTCCAGCAGGATCGCGAGCTGGAGCTGATACCACTGTTCCTTCGGCTCGGTGGTCTTGGCGATCGCTTCCTTGATCAGCTCGAGCGCCTTGTCGAAGTTTTCGTTCTGGTAGTAGGCCGTCGCCAGCATGGCGAGGCCCTGGCTGTTGACGCTCTCGGCGACCTTGCGCCAGGCCTCGAGCTGGATCACCGCCTGTTTGTAGTCCTCGACCACCATGTAGAGCTGGCCGAGGTTGTACATGGTCGACGTCACCTGCGCCTGCGGCAGGCCAAGGCCTTCCGCCGGCTTCGAGATGTCGATGCTCTTCTGGAAGTAGACGATGGCGTCCTTGTACTTTTCCTGCTCGGCGTAGAGGTAGGCGAAGGTCTGATAGATACTGGCGCGTTCGTACTCGTTGATCTTCTGGTTGGCCTCGATGCCCTGCAGCGTCACGAGCGCCTCGGCGTAGGCTTTGGTCTCGATCTGCTTCTGGGCGTTGGTCAGCGCCTCGAAGGTCGGCTTGGTCATCGCCTGGACTTTTTGGGTCTTCGGCTTGGGCGGATCGACTCTCTCCTGGGCGAGCGCGGTTGCCGGCGCGAAGGCGACCGACAGAGGTCCGGCCGCGACGGCCAGCGCAATCGCCGCCGAGAACAGTCCATTGATCAGAACGGTCTTGGTCATCGCCACGTCCTCCTTATTGGTTCTCGAGGTCGAAGGTGATCACGACTTGCTGGTTGTACTGCTTGACCGGGCGGCCATCGTCGATCTTCGGCTTGTACCGCCAACGCTCGAGCGCACGGATTGCAGCTTTATCGAAGATTTCGGGCGGATCTGCGGCAATCACCTTGATTTCTTCGCAATTGCCGGTCTCGTTGACCGTGAAGCCGAGCTGCACCCAGCCCTCGATGCCGCGCGAGGCGGCGCGTTCGGGGTACTGCGGCGGCACGCGCACCAGCGGAATGGCTTCGCCGTCGGACGGCGCATCGAGATTGTTGCGCGCGAGGTTCAAATCCTTGCCCATGTTGGGCGCGGTCATGCCGATCAGGCTGGCGCCGTCGGGCGAGGCGGTCGCGGCGGCCGAGGGCGGCGGCGGCGGTGGTTGCTCGACCTTGTCGGGACGATCGGGCTTTTCGCGCTGCTTGATCTTGACCTGTTCGTCGCGCTGCATGCGCGTGAACTCGATCGAGGCCGACTTGACGTCTTCTTCCAACGCCTTGTTGCCGGTCGCAATGAGGAACGGCATCAGCCAGAACAGAAAGAGCGTGACGATAATGGCCACCGGCAGGGCGATGCCCGCGCGCATGGTTGCTGACATGGATAACCCTCCCTTGAGGCGAGACAGAAAACGGGGAGGGCGAGGCCCTCCCCGGCAGTATATCGCTATTCCACCGCCGTCGCGATAGCGACGCCTTCGGCGCCCGCCTCGCGAATCTGGTTCATGACGACGATGACATCGCCCGATTTGGCCCGCTTATCCGCTTGAATAACCACGGTTCCCTGCGGGTTTTCGGCCAGCATCTTCTCGATCGTCGCGCCGACGGCGCGAATATCGATCTGGTCGTTATTGACGTGAATGCCGCCACCAGCATCGATCCCGACCAGGATCGCGGCGCGCTGCTGTTTCGTTCCGGTATCGGCGTCGGGCCGTTCGATGGTGACGCCCGACTCCTTCACGAACGAGGCGGTGACGATGAAGAAAATCAGCATGATGAAGGTGACGTCGAGCATCGGCGTCATGTCCATCTCGGCCTCTTCTCTTTTCCGCTCCGAGAACTTTGCGCTTGAAGCCATGCGAGATGCTCCCCTAGTTCCGCTCGGAGACGGTAACGTTGCCGACGCCGGCCTTGCGGGCCTGGTCGATCACGGTCACCATCACCTGGCTTTGAGCGCCGGCGCCGGCGCGAACAACGACCCCGGCCTCGGGATTCTCGGCCCGCAAGCGTTGAACGTTGGCCTCGACCGACTTCGGATCGATGTCGCGGCCTTCGAGCATCACCACGCCATCGTTGGTGATGTCGATGACGATCGCGACATTCTTCGAGTTTGGCGGCGGCTGCTCGTTGTTCTTGGAGCCGGAGAGGTCAAGGCCCGTTTCCTTGGTGAACGACGCCGTGACGATGAAGAAGATCAACATGATGAAGGTGACGTCGAGCATCGGCGTCATGTCGATCTTGGCTTCGTCGTCGTCGCCCTTGCGTACGCGTTTCGACATTTGCGTCGGCCCCCTTAACCGTGCTCGGCTTCAAGCTGGTCGGCGAGGTGCTTGACCTCGGTCTCGGCCATCTTGTTGAGCTGAACGCGGAAATACATGCCGGAGAGCGCCGCGACCATGCCCGACATCGTGGGTACGGTCGATTGCGAGACGCCGGAGGCCATGGCGCGCGGGTTCGACGAGCCGGTCAGGGCCATCACGTCGAACACGCTGACCATGCCGGTGACGGTGCCGAGCAGGCCCTCGAGCGGGCAGAGCGCGACCAGCGCGGCGATGAACAGCAAGCCTGCCTCGGCCTGCAGCCGAACGCCCGAGATCAACTTCTCGCGGATCTTATGAGCGGCCCAGCTCTTGTGGTCCTTCCGGGCCGCCCAGGTATTGATCGCGTCCTGACACAATTTCTTGTGCACGAAATAGAAGTAGATATAGCGCTCGGCGATCATGACCCACATCAGGAAGGTGGTCAGGCCGATGAGGTAAAGCACCGGCCCGCCACGATCCAAGAAGCGGGAAATGATGGTGAAGAGATCGGCGTCCATTACCGCTTCTCCGCACGCTCCGCGACGATGCCGGCCGACTGCTGCTCGAGGATTTCGACCACCGCGCGGCTGCGACCGGTGGCGAGGCTGTGCAGGATGAGGAGCGGAATGGCGGTGACCAGACCTTGCACGGTGGTGACCAGCGCCTGCGAGATACCGCCCGCCATCATCTTCGGATCGCCCGAGCCGAACAGCGTGATGACCTCGAAGGTCTGGATCATGCCGGTCACGGTGCCGAGCAGGCCGAGCATGGGCGCGACCGCGATCACGACCTTGAGGGTCGACAGGCCGCGCTCAAGCGAGGGCAGCTCTTTCAGGATCGCTTCGTCGAGCTTCAGCTGCAGCGTCTCGGTGTCCGCGCTCTTGTGCTCCTTTGCGGCCAGCATGACGCGGCCGAGCGGATTGTTGCCCTGAACGCTGCCGCTCTTGACCTGGCTCGACACCTTGGAGGCGGTGACCGACAGGGTGACGATGCGCTCAAGCGCCATCAGCACGCCGATGACCAGAAGCACCATGATCACCCAGCCGACGGTGCCGCCGTCGTCCAGGCGCTCGCGGAGGTTCTTGGTCTGGATCAGGAGGCTGAGCAGCGAGCCGCGCGACGGGTCGACCGCCGCGTTGACCACGCCCGACTGGGCGCTCGACAGCGCGGCGCCCGCATCGGGGGCGCTGCCGCCCGGCTGACGGCCGAGGATCGAGAGTTTCTGGCTCTCCGACAGGTAGTTGAGGTACTGGCCGTTCGACACCGCGGTAAACGGACCGACGCGGACGATCGACTGGGTCGATTCCGAGCCGGCCGCGGTCTGCACCGGGGCGTCGAAGCGGGCGACCTTGCCCTGCTCGATGGCTTCTTCGAGCAATACTGCCCACAGCGTCTCGAGCTGCTTCAGTTCCGGCAGTTCCTTGCTCTGCGCCAGTTGATCGAGGGCCACGTCGCGGCCGGACTTCTGGGCGC
>VGEM01000213.1 GCA_016869315.1 Alphaproteobacteria bacterium
CGGTCGTCATTGAAAGCAATGATACGAAACACCCGATCGAGCGAAGCGACCCGCACCGCTTCACGGGCATCTTCAACCGCCATGTCGGGCTGATATTTCTCGATGTTTTCCGGCGTCGCCTTTTTGCCTTTTTTGGCAAGACGCTCGTGGGTATCGAGCCTTTCGCGCAATACGGCCACCTCGCCGGTCAGCGCCATGATCATGGCGAGCAGCTTGTCGATTGCGGCATTGTCGAAGAAGAACGGCCGGTGGCCCTTGGCGAACCGCATCCGCGGTTTCGATTTCACCGCCGCTACGGCCTTCTTGGCTTTTTTCACAGCCATGACTTTTTCCTCTCTCCCCGTTTGCGCGGGTTTTCGATAGCATAGGCCGACGCCTACCAGGGAGGGGAATCCCATGCGTAACAATTCCAGCCACGCCATGTTTCCGTCGGCGACCCATGACGAGCAGGCGCTGCAGAATTACATTAAATCGCTCCGCGTCCATTCGACGCGCGGCTTTCACACCGGCAACAAGTCGTTGCTGAAATCGAAGATCGAGCCGGAGTTGCGCCGCAAGTCCGGCAATCGCATGCCGAGCCGGAAAGACGTGCGCGAAGCGCTGTCGAAGGAAGAGCACAACAAGTGGTGGTCGGCCATGGTCCGCACCACGCAGGAAATGCTCTACGACTCGGTCGGCCCTTCAATCGAGCGGCAACTGCCGGCGCTGGTCACCAAGGCGAAGAAACTGCGCGGCAAGCGCGGCACGCTGACCCTCGATGACCGGATCGCGACGCCGCCATACCTCGCTGCCGTCGACATGCACTGCAAACCCGGCAGCTATCAGCAACAGCTGTCTGACGACGACGTGTTCCCGGGCGCCGAGTTCGACCGCACCTTCCGACTTTATTCGATGGGTGGATTGGGTCCGAACCTCGACGACGGCGGCCGGACGCTGATCAACTGGGTCAAAGCCAAGTTCCCCAACCTGAAACCGAAACGCATTCTCGACCTCGGCTGCACTGTCGGCCACTCGACGCTGCCCTACTGCGACGCCTTCGGGAAAAATGTCGAAGTGCATGCGATCGACACCGCGGCGCCTTGCCTGCGCTATGGCCACGCCCGCGCGGTCGCCATGGGCAAGGAAGTTCACTTCCGTCAAGCCGACGCCGAAGACCTGCCCTTCGCCGATGGACACTTCGATCTGATCGTCAGTCACGCGCTGATGCACGAGACCTCGACGAAGGCGATTCGCGGCATCTACAAAGAAGCCTATCGCTTGCTGGCGCCGGGCGGCGTCATGGCGCACATCGACGGCATCACGCCGCATAACCTGTACGAAAAGTATTATTCGGAGTGGATGTCGCACTACAACAACGAGCCTTACCTCGGCACGGTACAGGACGAGGACTTCGACGGCATTCTGGCCCAGGCCGGGTTCGCCAAGGCCAAGTCCTTCGTCGACCAGACCGAACCCAACCTGAAACCCCGCGCCCAGGACGACAAACCGGTCGTCACCTACATCGTTGTCGCCGGCCAGAAATAGTCTCAAGCGACGCTTCGGCGTCGCTCTCGCCGCTTTTTTGATCTCGGTTGCGGCCGCAAGCGCCGAAACCGAGATCATTGCCGTCGCCTTGACGCCGCCGACCGGCATTACCCGCGATCGCTTTAACGAGATGGCCGCCACCGTTGCCGCCAGGTTCGAAGGCGGCGCGCGCATGACGCTGATGCTGGATGGCCAGGCCGGCAGCGAGGAGGCCATGGCGGCGGCGCTCAGGCGCGGGCGCGTTCATTTCAGCCAGCTGACGATTCCGGGCATTGCGTCTGCGGTGCCTGAGCTCTCGATTCTGATGGCGCCCTACCTGTTCGACAGCTTCGAGGAAGAAGACTTTGTCCTCGACAACTTCATTTTTCCAGTGGCGCATCGTTTGTTTGCCGATCGCGGCCTCGAATTGTTCGGGTTCTCGGATTCGGGCTGGTTCATCGCCTTCAGTCGCGAGCCCATGCCGAACCCCGATGCGGCCAGGAACCAGCGCCTGCGCGCCGCCGGCGGCGACGCCTCGCGGCTGTTTCTGTCCGCCATCGGCGCCGATGTCGTCGAGATGGCCTTCGCCGAGGTTATTCCGGCGTTGCAGACCGGCCTGGTCAAAGGCGGCGTCACCAACGTGATGATGTACGAGTCCGCGAGTCTCTGGCGCGAGGCGCCGCACCTGATCATGACGCGCCACGCCCTCAACCCGGGCGCCAACTCGGCCAACAAGGCGTGGTTCGACAAGCTGACCCCCGGCAATCAGAAGCTGATCCGAGAAGGGCTTGGGTCGATGCATCAAATGCGCGCCGGCACGCGCCGCGAAATGGAGCAAGGCCTCGCCAACCTGAGAGCAGCCGGCGCAAAGATCTACGAACCGACGCCGGCCGAACTCGAACAGTGGCGCAGCATGGGGATCGCGACCCACAACGAGCTGGTTCGCCGCATCGGCGGCAAGTCGCAGGAACTTTACGACGCGGCGATGGCGGGTAAACGCGCCTACGCCGCGCGCTGATCCGCGGCACGGCGCGCTTCACGATAAGCGATAAACAGTCCGGCGGCGACGATGAGCGACGCGCCCGCCACCGTCATGGCATCAGGCAGGTCTCCGAAGACGACATAGCCCGCGATCACCGACCACACCAACGGCACATAGTCGAGCGGCGCCAGCAGTGACGCCGGCGCCCAGCGCGCGGCGAGCGTGATACCGAGATGCGAAATGGCGGCGCCGACGCCGGCGATGATCATTGCGATCAATCCAGGCTGGGTCAGCGGTTGCCAGACAAAAGCCGCCCATATACCCGAGAAAACGAAGATCGAAATCTGCGGATAGAACGTCAACGCCGCCACCGTCTCGCGATGGCGCAGCGCCCGGCTCGAAATCCAGAATCCGGCGTAAGCAATCGAAACGATCAACGGCAGCAGCGACCATGGATTGAACAACGATGAGCCCGGCCGGATGATCAGGAGCATGCCCAGGAATCCAACGCCGACGGCCGCCCAGCGGCGCGGACCCACTTTCTCCTTCAGCCATACCGCCGACATCGCCGTCATGACGATCGGCGCACCCATGGTGATGGCGGTGGCGTCGGCCAGCTCGAGTTGCGCGAGACCCAGGTACCAGAGGGTGACGATCGAGACTTGCAACACGGAGCGCCAGACATGACTCCAGGGGTCGCGGGTTCGCAGTCCCGACCACCCTGCCTCGCGCAGGATCAGCGGAAGCAGGGTCGCCAGCGCGAAGATGCTGCGAACGAAATTGAATTGCCCGACGCTGTAATCGGCAACCGCGAACTTGCCCGCGGCATCGATCAGTGTACGCGCCAGGCCCGATGACAGCATCATCGCAACGCCACGCGCGCGATTGTCGACGACGGGAACCTGCGTCATCCGGCGTTCGCGGCGCGCGCGGTGACCACTTCGCGCCAGATGATGAAGAGTCCTGCGACGACGATCAGCGACATGCCCCACCAGACGACCGGCACAGGCCAATCGCCGAAGATCAGCAGGCCGAAGATGATTTCCCAGAGCAATGCGGTGTAATCGAGCGGCGCCAATACCGAGGCGGGCGCCATGCGAAACGCATACGTCAGCAACAGATGGCCGATTGCCGCGAACGCGCCTGTCAGCGCCATGGCAGCGATGGTGCCGAGGCTCAAGGGTTCCCAGAACCAGGGCAGCAGAAGGGTCGCGGCGACGGCAACGGCGATTTGCGGATACAGCGTGAGGGCGGTGACAGTTTCGGTCTCGCGCAGACCGCGGTTCGACACCATGTATGCCGCGTACCCAACGGCCGCCCATGCGGGCAACAACGCCGCCCATTGGAACATGTCGGTGCCGGGCCGGATGATCAGAAGCATGCCGGCGAAGCCGACCAGCACCGCGCCCCAGCGCGTGGCGTCGACCTTGTCGCCGAGAAACATCACCGACATAGCGGTCATACATAACGGCGCGCACAACGCGATGCCGGCGGCATCCGCAAGCGGCATCTTCGACAATCCGATGAACCACGAGAATGCGAGCGAGATCAGCAAAAGACTGCGGAGCAGGTGAGCCATCGGGCGCTTGGTCGCGAAGGCGCGAACGCCGCCCTCACGGCGCGCCAGCGGCAGAAGGATCATCACCGCGACGAGGCCGCGGAAGAAATTCAGCTGTACAACATTGCCCTCGAGCATCGCCCATTTGCCGGCGGCGTCGGTCGCGCACATGGCGAACGCCGCGATCAGCATCAACATGATGCCGAGAGGCTGATTGTCGGCAGGAACGGTGGCGCGCGCGGACATGACTAGTCTAGAGTGAATCGGTGAACGACGTATCTTCAAACTGGACGCCGCCCTATACCTGGGAAGAGCGTCTCAAGTACACCCTGATCCCGCCACGCCTTTATATGTGGCGGTTGCTGCGCAAACACGCCCGCAAGGGTGAAGCCGAACTCAAGCTGCTGCCGGCCCTGGTTCCGCGCGACAAGATCGCGCTCGACATCGGCGCCAATAAGGGCGTCTACAGCCACACCCTCGCCGGACTGTGCCGCGAGGTCCATGCCTTCGAGCCCAATCCCAAGATTTATCGAATCCTCACCCGTTTTCTACCGGCCAACGTGACGCCGCACCATGTGGCGCTATCGGATCGCGATGGCGAAGCCGAGCTGGTGATCCCATCATATACCAAGGGTGGTTTTTCCAATCAGGGTGCCTCGCTCGACCCACGCAAAAAGCAGGCGCCCTTCGGGTTTGGAACTGTGCGCATTCCGGCGCGCGCACTCGACTCCTACGACTTCCGCAACGTCGGCTTCGTCAAGATCGACGTCGAGGGATTCGAGGAGGCGGTCATTCGAGGCGCGCTCGGCACACTTCGTCGGGAACGACCGGTGGTGCTGATCGAGATGGAGGAACGTCACACCGGCCGGCCGATCGAAGAGTCGTTGGCCGGCATGGCGGCGCTCGGTTTCGAGATCTCGTTCGCGCACGACGGGCGGCTATGTCCCGTATCGGAAATGGACCCGGAGCTTGATCACCGCCGGCGCTACAAGCAGCCTGGCTACGTTTTCAACTTCGTCATGCGCCCGATCGGTTAAGTGCTTGCCAGTTTGAGATGCGTCTGGCACGCCCCGGGCCATCATGACCCGACGGATGAACCGCACCCGAATTATGCGCTCGATGCTCTGACAGCATCGAGTTTTCGTCGTTTTTCGTCTGCGTCGTTTCCTTCTCCCAGAGTCCGTCATGTCCGCTCTTGCCGTTACCCCCGAGTCCGTCCGCGCCGCCGTTGCCCGCATCAAGGGACAAGTGGTCGAGACCCCGATTGTTGCCTCCGATGCACTATCGCGCGCGACGGGTGTCGGCGTGTGGCTCAAACTTGAGAACCTGCAGCACACCGGCGCGTTCAAGGCGCGCGGCGCCATCGCCCGGTTGACAACCTTGACCGAAGTTCAGCGCAAGGCCGGCGTAATCACCATGTCCGCCGGCAATCACGCTCAAGGCGTCGCGTTCCACGCCGGCCGCCTCGGTATTCCGGCGACAATCGTCATGCCCAAGGGCACGCCCTTCATGAAGGTGCGTAAGACCCGCGGCTTCGGCGCAACCGTGCTGCTGGAGGGCGAGACGCTGGCCGACAGCGCCGTTTTCGCGGCGAAGCTGGCGACCGAAAAAGGCTACACCTTCATTCATCCCTACGACGATGCCGAGGTGATGGCGGGTCAGGGCGGAATCGCGCTTGAGATGCTGGCGTCGGTCCCTGACCTCGGAATGCTTGTCGTTCCGGTCGGTGGCGGCGGCTTGATTGCCGGCTGCGCGGTTGCGGCCAAGGCGATCAACCCCAACATCGACATCATCGGGGTCGAGCCCGCGCTCTACCCGTCCATGACGAACGCCTTGAAGGGCGAGTCAAGGCCTTGTGCCGGCTCGACTCTCGCCGAGGGGATCGCGGTGAAAGACATCGGCGCGAAATCGGTGCCGATCGTGCGGGCGCTGGTGCGCCATATCGTCACCGTCAGCGAGACCAGTATCGAGCGGGCGGTGGCCATGCTCGTCACGCAGGCCAAGACAGTCGCCGAAGGCGCCGGCGCGGCGCCTCTTGCCGCGCTGCTGGAACACGGTGCGCTGTTCGCCGGACGCAAGGTGGGTCTGATCGTCTCGGGCGGCAACGTCGACGCGCGCATGCTGTCGTCGGTGCTGATGCGCGATCTCGTGCGCGGCGGGCAGGTTTTGACGCTCAACATCGAAATGCCCGACAAACCGGGCCAACTGCATGCCGTCAGCGGCATCTGCGCCGCCGAGGGCGCCAACGTGCTCGAGGTCATTCATAGCCGCTTTGCCATGGACTTGTCGGCCAGTTCGGCACGTCTCGGCATCACCATCGAGACCCGCGACCAGGATCATGCCGATCAGGTGATCGACCGGATCAAGAAAGGCGGCTTTAATGTCGCGGTACGCGACCCCAACGCACCCTGACCCGGAGGCAGCTCATGACCATGCTCACGCGTCGCCAATCGATCGCTGGGGCTGGCGCCCTTCTGGCGCCACCCG
>VGEM01000214.1 GCA_016869315.1 Alphaproteobacteria bacterium
GTGCACGGTGTCGATGCGCGTGGCCGGGCGCGACATCGTCCTCAGTTACGTGCCGTCCGGAAATTACATCGGTGAGATGGCGCTGCTGTCCGACGCGCCACGGTCGGCGACGGTCAAGGCGGCCCATGCAACGGAAGCCATCCGCGTCGACGGGCAGGCATTCAAGGATCTGCTGGCCCGCCAGCCCGCTTTGAAAGCGAAAGTCGAGGCCAAATTCCGCCAGCGCATCATGCAGAACGAGCAGATGCAACGACGACCCGAGGCCGGCAGCATCATCCAATTCCTCATCGAACAGGGCGTCGGCGAAGGCACCGACGTGCTCTTGATCGACGAATCGCTCTGCGTCCACTGCGACAACTGTGAAAAGGCGTGTGCCGAGACCCATGGCGGCATCACGCGGCTCGATCGCGAGGCAGGGCCGACGTTCGCGACGATCCACGTGCCGACGTCGTGCCGCCATTGCGAGCACCCGCACTGCATGGCCGATTGCCCGCCAAACGCGATCCATCGCGCGCCGGACGGCGAAGTCTACATCGACGAGAGTTGTATTGGCTGTGGTAACTGCGAGCGAAACTGCCCCTATGGCGTGATCCATCTCGCCGCGCCGCCGGAGGAAAAATTCAATTTGTTTCAATGGCTGCTTTTTGGCACCGGCCCCGGCCCGGGCGAAGAAATGGAGTTCGAAAAGAAGAAGGCAAAAGGCAAGGATTACGGCGACAAGCAGAAGCGCGCCGTGAAATGCGACATGTGCAAGGACATCGAGGGCGGCGCCAGCTGTGTGCGCGCCTGCCCAACCGGGGCTGCGATACGGGTCAGCCCCGAAGAATTCATGTCGGTCGCGCTCTTGACGCAATGACGGATTGGCAAACGTGCAAGAATCAATCCTCGTTTACCGCTCGCATCTCTACCTCAAGCTCGCCACGATACTGACGGGCGCTTCGGTCGTTGCCTATCTGTGGCATCGGCCACTGGGCGTTCCGAATGGCGGCACCTGGCTCGGCTACACGCTTGGAACCATCGCCGCACTGATCATGGTCTGGCTGGCATGGTTCGGCGTGCGCAAACGGCGCTATGGCGTCGGCAAGTTGATGCTTGAAGACTGGTTATCGGCCCACGTCTACTTTGGGTTGGCGCTCGGCGTCATCGCTACGCTCCACGCCGGCTTTCAGATCGGATGGAATATCCACGCCGTCGTCTATGTGCTCGTGATGCTGGTAATCGTCAGCGGGTCTGTCGGCGTATATTTCTATGTCAGGTTCCCCCGCATTCTGTCAGAAAATCGCCGCGGCATGACGCTTGACATCATGCTGGGACAGATCGCCGAGATTGATCGCGAAATGCGCCAGCTGGTGTTGACGCTCGACGACGCCACCAACAAGGCGATTCTCCTGGCGACCGAAGAAACTGCGGTCGGTGAAACGCTCTTCGGCCAGATCAGCGGACACGATCCTCATTGCGCCACCACGCGTGCGCGCGAATTTGTCGAGCGCGCTGAAACCGCCGGCGACGACGGGCGGCGCCGGCAAATCCTGACACGCCTTGTCCGAAAAGAAGAGCTGCTGGTGCGTCTGCGTCGGGACGTGCAATTGCGCGCGCTATTGAAACTCTGGTTGTTTGCTCACGTTCCGTTTTCGGTGGCATCGATGGTGGCGTTGTTCATCCATATCGTTACCGTATTCTACTATTGGTGAACCGACGTGAAGTGCCTGTTCAAGCTCATCACTCGAAAGTCTCGCGGCGGCGTCTCGATGAAAGACGCGCGGGCCGATTCGGAAATTGTCGCGGCGGGCCGCGGCAACGACTGTCAGCTCCACTTGCCTGATCCGCGGGTGCTGTTGCGCCATGCCGAGTTCACGCTGCGCAGCGACGATATCTACCTTGAACCGTCGCCCGGATCGGATGTCCGCCTGAACGGCGCTCTGACCCAAATGTCGAAAGTGGCGGCCGGCGACAAAATTCGAGTTGGGCCATATGAACTAATTCTGGAAGCGCCGACGCCCGAAGCCAGACTCGTGATGTCGGTGGAACTCGTTCAACCGCTTGGCGACGACCTACAGTCGTTCATCGGCCGATCGAAGACCCAAGTCGGCGCCGTGGGCCTTTCTATGCGCGCGTGGTCGTGGGCATTGGCGCTGCTCGTGGCTGTCCTGACCTTCGGCGTCCCGTGGGTCCTCAGCTTGTTCACCGAACCGCCGCCCGTCGCCATTCTGCTTAACACCCGCGAGCAGCGTGCTCCCGCTGCGCCGACAGAACTTTGGACAAGTGGCGGTATCTCGTCGGCTCACAAATTTTTCGGAGACTCTTGCGAAGCCTGCCACCAGACACCGTTTGTTCCGGTCCAGGACGGTGTCTGCCTCTCGTGCCATAACGGCGTCCAACATCACGCCGATCCCAACCTGTTCCCGTTTGCCTCGTTCGCTGACGACTCCTGTCAGAGTTGCCACAAAGAGCATCAAGGGAACCGCACGGTCGCGCTGTCGAATCAGTCGTTCTGCGCCGACTGCCACGCTAACCTGCCCGACCAAGCGCCTGACAGCACGCTGCGGCCTGCATCTGATTTTGGCGACAACCATCCCGATTTTCGCCCGACTGTCGTGACCGATTCCGCGCTTCAGATTGCCTCGCGCGAACGTGCGATGTCGGACACGCCGCCACCGGTCGAAGACTCAAGCCTCGACTTTCCGCACGACAAGCACCTTCGCTCCGGTGGCGTGAAACATCCGGACCGCGGAAACGTTCAGCTTGGATGTGCTGACTGCCACGAAATCGAGGCTGGCGGTTCGTACATGCTGCCCCTCTCGTTCGATCGTCATTGCCACCAATGCCATGCCCTCAAGTTCGATACCTTCCTTGCAGATCGCGAACTGCTTCACGGTCGTCCCGAAGACATGTTCAAACAGGTGACCGACGTCTATGGGGCGGTTGCGATGCGCGGCGGCTATGAGGAACCCGAGGCGCCGGCCCTGATCCGCCGCCGCCCTGGCACACAACTCACTCCGGAAGAAAAGAAAGAAGCGCTTGATTGGGCCGGCGCCAAGGCAAATACGATCATCAATGGGCGCTTTGGGCGCGGCCTTTGCGACGGATGCCATCAATTGTTCGAATCGCCTGCCTCGGCCGGTCAGACTGGTGCCGGTTGGGGCGTGGAGCCCGTGACGGCGGTGAACCGCTGGTTCCCGAAAGCAAAGTTCTCGCACGGCAGCCATCGCGACGTGGAATGCGGCACCTGCCATGAGGCGCGGTTATCGACGGCATCGTCCGACGTCATCATGCCGGGGATCAAGACCTGCCAAGCCTGCCATGGCGGCGAGTCGGCGCAAGATCGGGTTCCTTCGACATGCATTTTCTGCCACGGCTTTCACGATTCCGACTTGCCGCCAATGCGCGAACCTCAAAAAGCGGCGGCCCATGAAGAATACTGGCTGCGGTCAACGCTGATGGCTTTTCGGAGTCAGCCGTGAGCCACATCCAGAGACGCACCGTTGCGGCGTTGGTACTCGCGATATCGGCGCTGAATCCGGTAGCGGCGGCAGAGCTCGCCGCCAATGGCACCGATCTTGGGCGGCAGCCCGCGACCGAGATCATGAATGGGCTTCGCATCGCTATAGACGCGACATTGGTCGATCGCGACACGGACTTCTTGATTGCCCGGTCACAGGATAATCGCCCGCTCATGCGTGCGGTCGACGGGACGTGGCAGGCGTGGAACGGCAATCCCCTCGAGTTAGTCGATTGTGGATGCCGGTACGGCGGCGCTGAGGCGATCTACGATCTCGGTATCGGACCGCCGTCCGAACTCTCGCTTCCCGTCACCCTGACTTTCGGCTCCCGTATCGGCGAGAATGTCCGGTACGGTTACATCGTGGTGGATGGACCATGAACCGAACCGCGATAGCGATCGCCGCGCTTTCCGCACTATGCCTTGACACATCGGCTCGGGCACAGAGTTTAACCGCTGCCGAGGTCAATCAAGTCATTGGACAAGCGATAGCCGAGGCCAATGCACAAGGCCGGCAAAGCGGCGCGATTGCCGTGTCGGACCGGGTCGGCAACGTGCTCGGTCTCTATCTGCTTGATTCCCGCGCGCCAACGCCGACCATGAAGATCGATTCCGGGAAAGGGATCCCGATTGGTAACGGCCTCGAGCAGGTCGAACTGCCGGCGTTCTTCGGCGCTGTCGCCAAGGCAATCACCGGCGCTTATCTGTCGTCGTCCGGCAACGCCTTTACGACCCGCACGGCCAGCCAAATCGTGCAGGAAAACTTTTTGCCCGGTGAAACCGGTCAACCCAGCGGCCCCCTGTTCGGCGTGCAATTCAGTCAGCTTCCATGTTCCGACATCATCCGCTTCGGCCCGGCGATCGGCGGCGGCCCGCGCCGGTCGCCGCTAGGACTCTCGGCCGACGTCGGTGGCATGCCGCTCTACAAGAATGGACAGGTAGTGGGCGGCGTCGGCATCTTGGTGGACGGCGTCTACGGCCTCGACTTGAGAGCCTCCGACTACGACAAGAACCTGGATGAGATTGTGGCCGTCGCCGCGCAACGCGGTTTCGAACCACCGCGAGACATCGCGGAACGCATTACCGCCGACGGCAAGATTCTTCGCTACAGCGATGTCGACAGCCGCGATCTCAAATCAACCGGCGCCGCCGCACCGGTGGCCGCAAACTACATCGCCTTACCTGGTTACACGCCGGCCGGCGCCCGTGATGGCGTCGCTTTCGGTTCGCGCGCCTCTGGGATTCGCGCCGAGGGCCGGAGCGAGTACCCGGACGTCGACGCCTGGGTACTGGATGACGGTCTCGGCGCCAATCGCTATGCGCCACGCGCCGCCCTGTCGCCCGCGCCCGCGACGGGCGGCATGTCGGCCGCCGAGGTTCGTACCCTGATGAGCGAGGCACTCAAGGTTGCCTTCAGAGCCCGCGCCCAGATTCGTCGACCGGTCGATAGCTTCGCGCAGGTCACCGTGTCGATTGTCGACACCGAGTCCAACATTCTCGCCATTGCCAGAACGCCCGACGCTCCTGTCTTCGGGATCGACGTGTCGCTGCAAAAAGCCCGCTCGGCCGCGTTCTTGTCGCGCTCGACTTCAGCCGCTGAACTTCGCGCCATTCCCGGCCAGACGTTGATTCCGAACGTGCTCGCTACACCCGCACTCGCGTCCTACGTCGACGCGGCACAGCGAATGGTGAAGCCAAACCTGCTGGCCGATGGCCTTGCGTTTTCCGATCGTGGCATGGGCCTGTTGACACGACCCTATTTTCCGGACGGGCTTGCGAGCGGCCGCAACGGCCCTTTCAGCACCCCAATTCAGACCTGGAGCCCATTCAACGTTGGTTTGCAGCTCGACCTTGTCATCGCCGATATCGTAACCCGCCTCAACGGCGACCCACCCGCACCCCAAGGCTGTACCGCCCTGCCCCAGTCGGCCGCCGGATCGCCGGGACCGACACCGACCAGGCTCGCCAACGGACTGCAGATTTTCCCCGGCAGCGTGCCGATTTATCGCAACGATCGCCTGGTTGGCGCCATCGGCGTCTCGGGCGACGGCGTCGATCAGGACGACATGATCGCGTTCCTCGGGCTGCATAACGCCGGCCAGCGTCTCAATACCGGAATTGGCAACGCCTCGCTCGCGAACCGACCAGGGACGTTTGACATCGATGGCGTCAAGCTGCGCTACGTTCAATGCCCGTTCCGGCCGTTCCTCGATTCCAAGGATCAGAACGTATGCGCCGGAAAATAATTACCGCATGCCTGGCGATCGCCACCGGCTGGTCGACAGCGGCGCATGCCGCCGATGACGAGCAGGATCCGACGCGCCGGCGCCCGGGTCCGGCCGAACCTCAACGTCCGCTCCCGCCAATCGATCCAACGGCCGTGCCCCCGCCGTCGCGGAATCTGCCGCGCGAAGTGATCCCGATCCCCGACCGCTGGCGATTGGTCGAAGCGGTCGGCGTCAAGGAAAACTGGTGGGACCCCTACAATCAGAACACCCTGAAAGCCGATCGCCCGCTGTTCGACGACTGGTTCATCAACATTGGCGCGATTTCGGACACCGTCTACGAACCGCGCGGCTTGCCGACGCCGGTTGCGCCGCAATCGACCGAGAACCCGAACAGCGTCGATCTGTTCGGGCGCGAAGACCAGCGGGTCTTCAGTCAGAACGTCATCGGTTCGCTGTCGTTCATCAAGGGCGACACCGCTTACAAGCCGCCCGATTACGAATTCCGGTTCACACCGGTGTTCAACTACAACCACGTCACGGTGAAAGAAGATCGCGTGCTGCGCATCGATCCGCGTGCCGGCACCAAGCGCGGCGACAGCCACGTCGGCGTACAGGAATTGTTTTTCGACTATCACATCCGCAACGTCTCGACCCGCTATGACTTCGATTCGATCCGCGTCGGCATCCAGCCGATGACGCTCGATTTTCGCGGCTTCCTATTCCAGGACAACCAGCTCGGCATTCGTCTGTTCGGGAACCGCGATGAGAACAAGTTTCA
>VGEM01000215.1 GCA_016869315.1 Alphaproteobacteria bacterium
CGGCGCAGAAAACGATCGGTGCGCCAGTCCTTGGCAAGCTCGACGCAGGCCCGGGTCAATTGGCCGGGGTGCTTCTCGAGCTTGGCTTCCAGACGCTCGAACAAGGTGAACGCATCCGCAGTGGCGCCGGCGAAGCCGGCCAGGATCGACCCGTCGCCGATCCGCCGCACCTTGCGGGCATTGGACTTGATGACGATCTGGCCCATCGAGACTTGGCCGTCGCCGGCGATGACCACCCGGCCATTCTTGCGGACCGAAAGAATCGTAGTGCCGTGCCAGGCAACGGCGTCGGAAGAGCCCATCGATGGTGCATCCCAGACTTGTTCTTGTACCCCCAAGATGGGGCGGCGCGCGCTCGACCGCAAGGCCGGCTATCGCGCGAGAATCGCGCGAAGATCTTTCATCAACAGAAACAGATGAAACGGATCTGTCGGGCTCGGTTCGAAATCGAACTTTGCATACCAGGCGCGCGCCTTCTCGTCCTTGGCGTGAACGGCGATCGCGCGAACGCCCGCGATGTCCGCGGCCTCAGCCGTTCTGACAAGCGAGTCCTTCAGTAGCGCGCGTCCGATGCCGAAACCTTGATAACGCCGATCTACAGCAAGGCGGGCAAGAATCATGATGGGCACCGGATGGCGCGCCAGGCCGGCCGTGACCCGCTGCGGCGCGGCCACGGGATCAACCGAACCGACGGCAAGGCTGTAATACGCCGAGACGACCGAAGAGTTGGCGCGGCAAACAACATACGTCAGCGCGGCGTTCGCACGGAGATTGCCTAGCGCATGCTTCTTCAGAAACAGATCACGCGCTGGCTGGCCGCAACCAAATTCCGCGACATCATGATGCGGAGCGATCTTCTCAATCGGTGAGAACGTACTCTGACTCAATTGAATTCCGGCTCAATCAAGGGCGCCGGGCTGAGTCAGCAAGGCGGCCAGCCGCTTCTTGGTCTTCACCGGGCGGTCAAGCGCCGCTTGAAACGCGCGCCACTTCTTTTCGTCCAACGTGAAGCTGCGGCGATCGGCCAGCGTCTGTTCCGCCGCCACAAGTCCGGCATCGAGCAAAAAGTCACTGACGGTTTTCGCCGCGGCGCCTGCGGCCCGCTGCAGCGTGACCTTCGTCGCACGCGTCGTTCGAATGTCGATTCGCTCTGTCTTGGGTCTGGCAACAGCCATGGCGGCCTCCGACGACCAGTATGTTGTCCGGACAGTGTCCTGACAAGAACGTTACTCGCGAACGCGGATGTCCTCGTATCGGATAAAGCTGAAATCGACCCGAAAACGCGCGATTCGGGGCCCGAGCGCGACAAAGCTGACCGTGTCGTAGAGATAGATCGCCTGGGCCGAATCGTGGGCGCGGGCCATGATGTTTTCGGTAAGTGTGCGCCGCCGTTCGAGGTCGGGCTCGGCGAAGGCGGCATCGATCTGCGCCTGTGCCGCACGATCGCAGAACCACGGCTTGTGCCACAGGCAGCTATGCTGGCGCATCGGATGCAGCGCGTTGTTGACCGGGGAGAAGATGGGAATTGCCGCGGCCTCGACTTTGAAGCCGGTACTTTGGATTTGCTGAAACAGAATCTGCTGCGGAATGCCGCGCACCTCCATCTTAACGCCGACCCGTGCCAGGTCGGACGCAACCTGCTGGAACACCTCGGGGAACATGGCCGCGCCCATCGGCACTTCGAGTGTCAGCGCGAAGCCGTTGGGATATCCCGCCTCGGCCAGCAAGCGCCGTGCCAGATCGGGATCGAACGGCAGCGACGTGAGGGCCGCGTTGAATCCAAAGCTGCCGTGCGGCGCCGGCTGATTGGCCACCGTGGTCTCGCCGGCGAACAGCCCATCGACTAGGCCCTGGCGGTTGACGGCGTGGGTGAGCGCACGACGGACCTTGGGGTCGCGCACCGGCGATTCAATTTCCGTGTTGAACACCACGCCCACCACCGCCGGAAGGCGGTCGGCAACCACCCGGCCGCCCAAAGCAGCAATGTCGCTGAAGTATTCCGGCGTCACGGTGGTCGGTGCGATGTCGGCCTGTCCGCTCGCCAGCGCCGCGCGCCGCGCGGCGGGATCGGGCAACACCAGGTAGTCCATCGCATCGAAGCCGATTTTGCGCCACGACGACCCGGATTTGACGAGCCGCGCGCGGCTCGGCGACAGCTCGGCCAGCTTGAGCGGACCGGTGCCGACCGGCTGGCGCGCGAAGGCATCGCGGCCGAGTTTCGCCCAGGCCGCCGGCGCCGGAACGGCCAGCAGGGACAAAAGATATGGCAGCAGCGGGTCGGGCTTGGCGGTCTCGATCTCAAGCGTCATGGCGTCAAGTGGCCGCAGGGCCGCGATATCGGCCAATTCTCTGCTGACGGCTTCGCGCCGGCCCTCGGGGCTCGCCAGATATGCAAGCGCGCTTGCCACGGCCGTGGCGTTCAGAAGTTCGCCGTTCGAAAAAACCACACCGGGTCGAAGCTCAATGCGCCATTGGTTCGGGGCGGTCTGGCCCCAGCCGATGGCCAGCCATGGCAGCAGGTTGCCGTCGGCGGTGACCAGCGTCAGCGGATCGAACACCGCCGACTGCAACGGCAGCCGTGTCACCGAGGTCGAGGCAAACGGATTGCCCCAGGCCTCGGCAAAGGTCGCGGCGGCCATGCTTATTTTGACTTCAGCACGGACCGAAGCGGCCGCCAGCGCCGCCATGACACAAATCAGAAACCGCACTTGCGACCGTTGGAAAATTGGGATTGAACCTCAGTATATCAACCGCCCACCCAAGAAAGACAAACCATGGCCGTGATCGACGCGGATACCCATGTGGTCGAAGCCCCGGTGATCTGGGACTACATGGCCAAGGCTGACGCCGAGCATAAGCCGGCCACCGTCACCTTCGACGACGTGCCCATGGCGATGCGTCAGCGCGCCATGTCGGGCCGCAAGTTCTGGATGATCGACGGCAAGCTCTATGGCTTGGGCGGCCTGCCGACCGACATGTACGCCGAAGGTACGCGCGATCTGACCAACGTGCCGGCGCGCGTCGCCCACATGGATCGCATCGGTGTCGATACCCAGGTGATCTATCCCTCGGTGTTTCTCAATCTCGTGGTCGACAATCCGGCGGCCGAGCTGGCGCTCGGCAAGGCCTATAACCGCTGGCTCGCCGATGTCTGCAAGCCGTTCACCAACCGCCTCAAGTGGCTGGTGGTGCCGACGCCGCGGATGATGGATGCGACCCTGGCCGAAATCGCCTGGGGCTGCGCCAACGGCGCGACCGGCGTGCTGCTGCGCGGCTACGAGGGCGAGCGCACCGTCGACGACCCCGCCTTCTATCCGATCTACGCCAAGGCCCAGGATTTCAACATACCGATCTGCATCCACATCGGCACCAACAGCGCGCACTACCACGCCATCCGCCACGGCACCGGCTATCGCAACAATATCGCCGCCACCATCATGCCGTCGGTGGTGGCGTTCAGCGCGCTCATGGCGAGCGAAGTGCCGCGGAAATTTCCGAAGCTGCGATTCGGCTTTATTGAAACCGGCTCCGAGTGGCTGCCCTTCGCCATCAACCGCACCGCCAAGTGGATGCAGCGTTTTGGCGACAAAGGCCTCGTCGGCAACGTCCTGCGTGAAAATCGTTTCTACGTTACCTGCGAGACCACCGAAGATCTCACTCAGGTGCTGCGTTACGCCGGCGAAGACAATCTTCTCCTTGGCACCGATTATGGCCACGCCGACACCTCGACCGAGCTTGCCGCCCACGACGTTTTGAAAAAGCGCCTCGATATTTCGGCCGCGGTGGCCAAGAAGATCACCGAAGCCAATCCGGCGAAGTTTTACGGGCTTTGATCATGGCGGCGTCGCGCGCGGTTGGCGGGCTTTACGAAGCCTGCATTGGCGTTCCCGAGTTCGAACCGGCCCTGCAGTACTGGGCGGCGTTTGGATTTCGCGCCGGTCCGCGCGGCGCGCTGACCGCAAGCGAGGCCAAGCGGGCCTATGGCGTCGAGAGCCGGCTTGAATCGATCCGGCTCTACCATGGCGAGGCCGACCACGGCCTCATCCGCCTGATGAAGTGGGACAAGCCCGTCAACGGCGGCGCCGGTCTCGCGCCCTATCGCGCTCACGGCAGCCGCTGGCACGGCCAGTTCGTCCGAAACGCCGCCGACATTCATCATCACGCTAAAGCCGCCAAGGCCAAGGGCGCGGCGATCACCGATCTGCCGCCGGCCTTCATCGACATGAGCGCGCATAATCCGGCGCTGTTTGGCGGCCGCGCCTTCACGCCCTTCGCCGACAAGCTGATTGCCGTCAGCGAGTACACCCTGATCCAGCCCTTAAGCCGCCAGGCGCTGCTGCAGCGTTTCAACTACGACAGCCGCCTGATGGGCCGCTTTGTCGACGATTGCCTGTTTCCGGCCACTCACGTCATCCACGCCGGGATGATGTTCACCTCCGACGATCCCAAGGCCGTCGATTTCTACGATCAGGTCTTGGGCTTGAAGCGCGTCTCCGCGCTCGACATGCTGTGGGAGAAGACCACCATTCAGCGCGAGGCCTTCGATCTGGTGCCGGCCGATACCTACACCGCCTACATTTTCGAGGAACCACGCTCGGGCCCGGACAACGACACGCGCCGCTCGGGGCGCTTGTTGATGTTTCGCTTCGGCACAAAGTCGAACCTTTCAGACCGCAAGCACGTGTTCAGCCCCGGCGCGCTCGGACCATCGCTTTTCACCTGGCGGGTGCGCGACCTCGCCGAAACCCGCGCCGCCTGCCAGGCGGCGGGTTGTCGTGATGTATCCGACATCGGTAACGACGAATTCGGCAATGGCTGCTTCACGTGCACAACGCCCGACTCGTTTGTGTGGACGTTCGTCCAGACGACGGCGGCGGAGGTGGCGTGCCTGGGGGTTTGACAAGCATCCCCTCACACCAACCCTCTCCCCGATCGCTCAGGCCCCGGCGCGGAGCGACGGGAGGGTGAGGGGGTCGCGCAACGCGCGCGTCACCTCAGCGTCACCATCACCGGCGCGTGGTCCGAGGGTGGGCGCCAGTTGCGGGCGCTGACCAGCACCTCGGCGCCGGCGATGGCATCTTTCAGGCCCGGCGACACCCAGACGTGATCGAGTCGCCAGCCTTTCGAATCGACCAGGAACTCGGTCTGGCGATAGCTCCACCAGGTGAAGACAGGGTCATCGGGCGGGATCACTTCGCGCACGACGTCGATCCAATTGAGCGAACGGCGCAGGCGCTCCATCGCCGCGATGTCGTGCGGGGTGTGGCCGATGCGTCGCGACATCAGTTTGTGATTCCACACGTCACTCGGCAGCGGCGCGATATTGAGATCGCCGGTCAACACCACCCGATCGCGGAAACCGTGCTCGGCCGAGAGAAAGTCGGCCGTGTCGTCGATGAATGTGAGCTTGTCGGCGAACCTGGCGTTGACCGTGGGGTCCGGCACGTCGCCACCCGCCGGTACATAGAGCGAGTGCGCCACGAAGGGCTCTGCGTTCTTCGGCGTCACGCGTGCCGAAATGTGCCGGCCGTCACGCTTGCCGCGCCGATCGTGCGCGACGACGTCCGACAACGGATGCCGCGACAGGATCGCGACGCCGTTGCGTCCGCCGAAGCCATAGATCGCACGATGGGCAAATCCGGCGCCCGCGACAGCCTGGTGCGGAAAGTCGTCGTCGCTGACCTTGGTCTCCTGCAGGCACACCACATCGGGCGCGTATTCGTCGGCCAGCTCGGCCAGCTGATAGAGCCGTTTGCGGATCGAATTGATGTTCCAGGAGACGATGCGAAGCATGGGGGCGTCGTCACAAACATGCCTGTCGTCCTGGCGCAAGCCAGGACCCAAATTTGCAGCGAGTGAGTGGCAAGATGGGCCCTTGCTTCCCGCCTTCGCGCTGTGTGCTTCGGCGGGTTTGGAGTTCAGTCCGACATAGCTGCGCAGCAGCGACGGCGGATCGCAAGGGCGACAGAATTGCAGGCTCCCACAAAAATGGCGCCCGGTGGTTGGGGGTTCACCGGGCGCCGATCTCGTGGCCGCGGTCGACAGGGGTGTCCGCCGCGGCCCGTCGGCGCTGTTGCGGCACCGACGCGATTGCCGCCACTTTGGGGCGCTTTCGGCCCTGGCGCATATCTCTAAATCTGCATGGCAGCTCCTTGCCGCCATGCACGGGGCACATGCGAAATGAGAGAAACGCGCGCCGGTTCAAACCCTTAGCAAAATCCGCAGCCGGCGGAATTTCTAGAGCGCTTCCCATTTTGTCTGAATCGGCAGGCGCTCTAGATTCTTTGTTTGGTCGCGTTTCCTATGGCGAACCGGAAGGCCACTTCGCCGGGAAATGCTCTAATCCCGAGCGCGATCAGGGTCCGCCGCTGGCTTTTCGTACTCGAACAATTTCTTGTCGAGGGCGCCGCCGGTCTTGGCATCGAACAGCGTCACCGTCACTTCCTTGTTCTGGGCATCGAGCACACGCCACTGCCGAAGCTCGAAGGGCGCGTCGGCAAA
>VGEM01000216.1 GCA_016869315.1 Alphaproteobacteria bacterium
CGCTGTCGTCGATCGCCGAGATCGGCGTCATCAGGGCGAACTTGTCGCCATCGAGCCGGGGCGCGGTGTCGGATTGGCGGATCACCTTGCCGAGCCGCTCGGCCATTTCCTTGAGCAGCGTATCGCCGGCGCCATGGCCGAGGCCGTCGTTGATGACGGTGAAGCGGTCGAGGCCCATCACCAGCAGCGCGATCGACTTGTTGACGCGTTTGGCATTGAGAATCGCCTGACCGACGCGGTCGGCGAGCAAGCCGCGGTCCGGCAGATCGGTGAGGGGGTCGTGGCCCGCCTTTCGGCCGGTTCCAGCCGTGAAGGTCTCGGACAAAATCAATCCGACGTAGCTGCTGGGTTGGCCGGCGCCGTCGCGGATTGGTGTCAACGTCAGCGAGTGCGCCCGCGCCTCGCCGTCGGCGTGCATCGAGCGCACGGTGTCGAAATGGCGGTGCTCGGCGTCGGCGGTCCACAAGGCATCGCAGAAACCGTCGTCGTTGCAGTCGCGAAACAGATCGCGCGCGTCCGAGCCTTCGAGTTTTGCGGCGTCGAACCCGGTGAGTTTCTCGAAGGCGTGATTGACCTTGCGGATGGTGCCGGTACGATCGGTCACCATCACCACATCGCTGGTGCTCTCAAGCACCGCCTGAAGAACCGGATCGACCCCCCCCATCACCGCAACCTGTTGATTAACATCGGTTATTTAACCGGTGCCGGGACTATCTTAGGCGATCAGGCATGGCCCGGGAAGGGCCTCGTATCGTCGCCAGATGGCGGTCGCGCCCGCGATCTGTTCGACACTTCACCGCCAGGTCGCGGCATCATGGCGCGCGAGCAACGGGGAAGCCAGACATGCGGTTCATGTTCACGACGATCATCGGTATCGCCATTTCCGGAACGGCGGTCGCGCAGACAACGATCACGCGCGATCAACTCGCCAATGCCGACTACGTCAAAGGGCGCGCCGCGTTCCAGAGCCGGTGCGCCGCCTGTCACACCATGGCCGACGGATCGGCCGATCTCGCCGGGCCCGCGCTCTACGGCATGTTTGGTCGCACCGCCGGCACCAAGAGCGGGTTCGAATTTTCCGACGCGCTGAAAAAGGCCGGCTTCGCCTGGGACGCCGATCGTCTGGCGGCATGGCTCGCCGACCCCAAGGGATATCTGCCCGACAATATCATGTTGATCCCCGAAGCGGTGCCGGCGCGCGATCGCGTCAACATGATTTCCTTCATGATGGTCGAGGCGGGCGCCGCCGACTGGCCCCGGCCCGCGATCATCAACGCCAATGCCGCGACCGACGCGTCGAAGCCGCCGTCCGAGCGCTTTCCCAGCTTCTGGAATCATATGATGTTCAACACCGTGCGCTACGCCTTCGAGCGCCCGGGAGAATCCGAATACGTCGTCGATGTGTATTACAACGAAGACGGCTCGGTCGCCTCGAACCAGCCGGGTCTCACCGGTTTCTGGCACATCACCGGGCGCAGCATGTTCTGCTATGCGCTGCAGGGGCTCGCGGTCGAGCCCGGCATGGTCGTCGAGTGCGTGCCGGTCGCCGCCATGTCGATCCCGCGCTTCAACGAGCGGCTGTGGCAAAGCAAAGGCTGGCAGGGCCGCGTTGTCCACGGCGGCATCCTGCCCGGCCGGCCCGACGTGCCGGTGTCGACCGCCGCCGCTGCCGCCGCTGCTCCGCCCGGACGGCCGCGCTAGGGCCGGAACCCTTCTTCCGCTTGCGGGAGAAGGAGGGTCCCGCCGCAGCGGCGAAGCCGCGAGGTGGTAGGATGAGGGGCTGCTGCTGTCTTCTCTGCCATGATACCGTTTTCTCGCATTGACCCAGAGCTGACCCCGTGCCCGGACGTATCCTGACCGAACCTGCCGATATTCGCGCGCTGCTCGATCGGGTGCGCGTCATCGCCGTGGTCGGCGTCTCTACCGACTGGAAGCGGCCGAGTTCGTATGTGATGAAATACCTGCAATCGCGCGGCTATCGCACCGTCCCCGTCAACCCGCGCGCCGCGGGGCAGGAGATCTGGGGCGAGAGGGTCCATGCTTCTCTCGCCGACATCCCCGACCGCTTCGACATGGTCGAGATTTTCCGCAAGTCCGAGGACGTACGGCCGATTGTCGACGAGGCGATCCGGCTGGCGCAGGAGAAAAGCATTCGCGCGGTGTGGATGCAGACCGGCGTCCGCCATGACGAGGCGGCCCAAAAAGCGACCGCCGCCGGCCTCGACGTGGTGATGGATCGTTGTGCCAAGATCGAATACGGCCGCCATCACTCCGAACTCGCCTGGGGCGGGTTCAATACCGGGGTCATTTCGGCGAAGCGCCAGCGCGTGAGACACGCATGAGCAAGTCTTACGGCCTCGAAACCCGTGCCATCCACGCCGGCGCGCGGCCCGAGCCGATCACCGGCGCCCGCCAGACGCCGATTTTTCAGAACACCTCGTACGTCTTTGAGGACGTCGATCACGCCGCGTCGCTGTTCAATCTGCAGACCTACGGTTTTATCTATTCCCGCCTGACCAATCCGACGGTGGCGGTCTTGGAAGAGCGTCTCGCCAACCTTGAAGGCGGGCGCGGCGCCACCTGCACCGCCTCGGGCCATGCCGCGCAGCAATTGGCGCTGTTTCCGTTCATGGAGCCGGGCGCGAAAGTCGTCGCCTCGACGCGCCTCTATGGCGGCTCGATCACCCAGTTTGGCAAGACCTTCCGGAAATTCGGCTGGGAGGCGAGCTTCGTCGATACTACCGACATGGCCGCCGTCCGCGCCGCGGTGACCTCTGATGTGCGCGCACTGTTCGTCGAGAGCCTGGCCAATCCCGGCGGCGTGGTGTCGGACCTGGCGGCGCTCGCCGACATCGCCCACGCGGCCAAGGCGCTGTTGATCGTCGACAACACGCTGGCGACGCCGGTGCTGTGCCGGCCCTTCGACTGGGGCGCCGATCTGGTGGTGCACTCGCTCACCAAATTCCTGTCGGGCTCGGGCGCCAGCATGGGCGGCGTGGTGATCGATTCGGGCCGCGTCGACTGGCATCAGAGCGACAAGTTCAAGGGCCTGACCGCGCCGGACCCCGCCTATCAGGGCATCAGCTTCGCCGAAACCTTCGGCGATCTCGCCTACACCACCCACGCGCACGCCGTGGGCCTGCGCGATCTCGGCGCCACCATGGCGCCGATGAACGCCTTTCTCACCCTGCTCGGCCTTGAGACGCTTCCGCTCAGGATGGAACGCCATTGCGCCAATGCCGCCAAGGTCGCGGCCTATCTGGCGCGGCACCCGAACGTCGCCTGGGTTTCCTACGCCGGACTGTCCGACAGCCCCTATCGCGCGCATGCCGGCAAGTATCTCGGCGGCCGCGGCGGCGCCGTGTTCACCTTCGGCCTCAAGGGCGGATTCGACGCCGGTGTGCGACTTGTGGAGTCGGTCGCGCTGTTCAGCCACCTCGCCAACATCGGCGACACGCGCTCGTTGATCCTTCACCCGGCCTCGACCACCCACCGGCAACTCACCGACGCCCAGCGCACCGCCGCAGGGGCGGGGCCCGACGTGGTGCGACTTTCAGTCGGGCTTGAAACGGTCGAGGATCTGATCGCGGATTTGGATCAGGCGCTTGGCAAGTCCGGATCGTAACGGGATGCCCCGCCCGCATATCGAGTACATCCAGGCTCAGGCCTTGCCGTGGCAGAAGGGCCTCTATGCCGGCGACCGGCCGGGGGCGCTGAGCCGCACCCTCAGTGTCGACGATGTCAGCGGTGCGGCCAGCGTGCTGATCAAGTATCCGCCCGGCTGGCGCTGGGACGGAGTCGATCACGTTGCCGCCGACGAAGAATTTCTCGTGCTCTCGGGGGCGATCGCGATCGGCGCGCGCGACTATCGGCGTTATGACTATGGGCTGTTGCCCGCAGGATATCCGCGCGGCGCTATGAGTTCGGCGACGGGCGCGATCGTGGTCGCGTTCTTTTCGGCGCCGCCCTTGATGCGCACCTCCCGCGCCAATGCCTATGACGAGCGCAAACTCGTCCTCCACGTCGCGACCACGGCCTCCGACTACGGCAGCCGCTGGAACTCCTATGACGCCGACGCGGTGCGCGGCGCGAAACCCGCGCTCAACATCAACGGCATCTCCAAGAAATTGCTGCGTCACGACCCCGATACCGGCGATCAGACCTGGGCCTTGGGCGCGGTCGCCGGCTGGCCCGGCGGCGTGATCGAGATTCATCCGGTGGTCGAGGAGATGTATCTGGTCTCGGGCGAGATCATCAGCCCGATGGGCAACATGCAGACCGGCGCCTATTTCTGGCGGCCGCCCCACTTGCGCCACGGACCCTTCGGTACCGGCAAGCCGACCATTCATCTGTTCCGAACCGAAGGCGGGCCGCTGTCGACGGTGTTCGAGCGGCCCGCGACGCCGATGGAATGGCGCGTGCCCTACAGCCCGATCCTGCCGCCGCACCTGGCGCACTTGGCCAACACACCCTGGCCCGGCCCGTGGACGCATGAGTGAGGTCTGCGCGAGCATGAATTTGATCGGCGGCAGTAGAATCCCCGGCGCCGGCGATTAAACTCGCCCGCGAGAGGACACCCCATGCCGCGTCCGCATATCGAGTTCATCCAGGCCCAGGCGCTGCCCTGGCAGACCGGGCTTTATGCCGGCGACCGGCCCGGCGCGGTCAGCCGCACCTTGTCGGTCGATCGCACCTCGGGGGCGGCGAGCGTGATGATCAAGTATCCGCCGGGATGGACCTGGGACGGCATCGATCACGTCGCCGCCGATGAGGAAATTCTGGTGCTCGCGGGTGCACTCAACATCGGCGCGCAAACCTACGGCCGCTATGGCTACGCCCTGCTGCCCGCAGGCTACCCGCGCGGCGTCATGGCGAGCCCGACCGGCGCCGTGACGGTGACATTCTTTTCGGCCGAGCCCATGGCCCGGCGCTCGCGCGCCAACAATTTCGACGAGCGGAAGTGCGTACCATATTTCGACGGCCTCAATGCGCCCTACAAGAACGAGTGGGCGCGGATGGGAAGTGAAGACGTCAACGTCAACGGCATCTCGATGAAGCTGCTGCGCGAGGACCCCGACACCAAGGACCAGACCTGGCTGCTCGGCGCGGTGGCGGGCTGGCCGGGCGGTGCGATCGAGATCCATCCGGTGGTCGAGGAGATGTATCTGGTCGCGGGCGAGATCATCGGACCCTTTGGTCACATGAGGACGGGTGCGTATTTCTGGCGGCCTGGCGGCTTGCGGCATGGCCCCTTCGGCACCGGCAAGCCGACCATTCATCTGTTCCGCACCGAGGGCGGCCCGCTGTCGACGGTGTTCGAGACGCCCAAGGACCCCTGGGACTGGCGTATTCCCTATAACCCGATCCTGCCGCCCGAGCTGGCGCGTTACGGCGAGAAAGCCTGGACCGGGCCCTGGGGGCACGGATGAGCGGCGTGGTCGTCACCAAGGCTGATGCGGGCGCGTTCGCGCCCTGCGGCTGGGAGGGCCGCGACGGTGTCACGGCCCATGTGCTGTGGCGCGGTGCGCACGGCGCGCGCACGGCGCTGCTCAAATATCCCGCCAAATGGCGGCGCGACGTGCCGGAGTACGTCGATGTCGACGAGGCATTGCTGGCGCTCGACGGGTGTCTGTATATCAACGGCACCGCGTTTCGCGATCAGGCCTACGCGGCGTTTGCCCCTGGCGCGGTGCGTCTCGCGAGCCAGGCGCCCGACGGCGCGCTGACGCTGTCGTTCTTTGCCGGCGCGCCATCGGCCAAGGCCGGCATGACGCCCCAGGGCCTGCATGACCCTTCAAAAGACGTGCGCCGGTCGGGGCTCTATTTCGACGGCTGGGACGCGGGCTTCGAGAAGATCAACGCGCCCCTGTGGCAGGCGGCCTCGGCCCGGATCAAGCTGCTGCGCCGCGAGGCTTCGGGCGCCGAGACCTTCATCGTCGGCACGCTGCCCCTGTGGCGCGCGGCGCAGGCGGAAAAATACGCCCTCGATCTTGAGCTGTTGGTGATCGAGGGCGATCTCGGCTGGGACGGCGTCGATCTTGGCGCCCACGATCATGTCTATGTTCCGGCCGGCACGCCCGTTGGGCCGTTCCGCTCGGCCGATGGCGCGACGCTGCTGATCAGAAGCCATGGCCCGTTCAAGGCCGAGGCCATATGATCGGGTGATGAGCGCTTCCGATGCCATCGCCAGAACACCCAAGCCGCCCTATTACGCGGTGATCTTCACCTCGGCGCGGACCGACGGCGACAACGGCTATGCCGCCGCGGCCGACCGCATGGTCGAGCTGGCGCATCAACAGCCCGGATTTCTCGGCATCGAATCCGCCCGCGAGGGTGTCGGCATCACGGTCTGTTATAGGGATAGTCTGGAGTCGATCGCCGCCTAGAAGGCCAACGCCGAGCACCAGATCGCCCAGACCCGCGGCAGGCACGAGTGGTACGCCGCCTTCCGCACCCGCATCTGCAAGGTCGAACGCG
>VGEM01000217.1 GCA_016869315.1 Alphaproteobacteria bacterium
GGCTGACCCAGTCGTCGGCCTCGGGCGAATTGAGCTAATTTCGAGGCAACCACCAATCCCACTGCTGTCAATAATACGACCGCCCCGATAGCCTTTGTTAGCCAGTCTATTCTCGTGACTTGCCCACCTGAGCTAACAACCGCAACAACCGCCATTGCAACTGGCAGACTTCCCAGCCAAAGACGCTTAGCAACTTGCCAATCAACATTTCCGTTCGCGTGATGTACCTTTGCACCGACCAGTTTTGTAATAGCGGCGAACCAGAGATCTGTAGCAACAGCCGTCGCAGGTGGTATTCCAAAAAATATGAGCAGGATCGGGGTCATTAAGGCACCACCGCCCACCCCGGTCAACCCGACAACATAGCCGGTAATTGCCCCAGACAGAATGTAAGCAGTGTCGATCAATCCATCACCACGGCAAGCTCAACAGTTTGTCGCATTATGTTCATATATGTGTTTTAATTAGAAAAAATATGTCTATTCGGAGTATTTTAAAATAAACCATGATTAAAACACATTCTACGACAGCTACGGATCTTAACCTGTTCGGACTGGATTCCAAGCAAGTGTGGGACACGGAGCTGGCCTTCGCACATCTCCACGCCCAAAGCGAGGCTGATACAAAACGCACCGCTGAGAGGCGTCTGAACGCGTTGGGCCTGTTACCTGAGGAACTGACGCCTGAAGTACTGCTGGACGAGCTCGACCGCTTGCCCAGCCGGCTGGTACTGAATTGGTCTATCGAACAGGCTCGCAAGCGGCGCGATCGGGTACTGTTCGTGCAATTGCACCCATTGCCAAACGGGCACCCCTGCCTGCATGCGAACGATGCCCGCGGCGCCCGATTCTGGATACCGATGCTTACTTTGGATGAAGCAGCGATTCAGCAAGCGCTGGCTGATCTGCAGCGCCACATCGGTAAACCCGTAGCCCTGTTCCCGCATGGTCAGCTGGTGGGACACTTGCGCCACACCCCCAGCACCGCAGATATCCAGCTTTGCCCGCAAGCCTACCGCCCAGTATTGCCTGCGGGCTTGAGCCTGAATGGCAACGCCAAACCCGATCTGGCACCATCACCCCACCTCAAGCGGCTGGAAGCCGAGAGCATCCACATCATCCGCGAGGCGGTTGCCGAAGCGCAGAACCCGGTGATGATGTACTCAATCGGCAAAGACAGCGGTGTAATGCTGCACCTGGCGCGCAAGGCCTTTCACCCCGCCC
This sequence comes from Alphaproteobacteria bacterium, assembly GCA_016869315.1. Lineage (GTDB taxonomy): Bacteria > Pseudomonadota > Alphaproteobacteria > Rhodospirillales > Rhodospirillaceae > VGEM01. The sequence goes on from VGEM01000217.1 coordinate 1,224, forward strand.
CGCCACCATTTCCCCTGCTGCACATCGACACGCGCTGGAAGTTTCAGGAGATGTACCTGCTTCGCGACTTCATGGCCCGCGAAAGCGGCATGGACCTGCTGGTGCACACTAACCCCGAAGCCATCGAAAAAAACATCAACCCCTTCGACCACGGCTCAGCGCTGCACACCGACATCACCAAAACCGAGGGCCTCAAGCAGGCGCTGGACCACTATAAGTTCGATGTGGTGTTTGGCGGCGCCCGGCGCGATGAAGAGAAGTCTCGCGCCAAAGAACGCGTGTTCTCCTTTCGCACCGCCACGCACCGCTGGGATCCGAAGAACCAGCGCCCCGAACTCTGGAACCTGTACAACACCCGTAAGAGTCCGGGCGAGAGCATACGTGTGTTCCCCTTGAGCAATTGGACGGAGCTGGACATCTGGCAGTACATCTACCAGGAGAACATCCCCATGGTCCCGCTGTACTTTGCCAAGCCACGCCCGGTGGTGGTGCGGCCCGAGATGATCATGATGGTGGACGACGAGCGCTGCCGCCTGCTGCCGGGTGAAGAAGTGCAGATGAAGAAGGTGCGCTTTCGCACACTGGGCTGCTACCCGCTTACAGGTGCCGTCGAGTCTGAAGCCGAAACACTGGAAGATATCCTTCTTGAGATCATCCACGCTCGCCAGTCCGAACGCCAGGGTCGCAAGATCGACAACGACAGCGCCGGCTCCATGGAAAAGAAAAAACAGGAGGGCTATTTCTGATGCCGCGCCCCAAGAAAGCCACCTCAGCTCCATTGCAGCAAGCCACGACCCCTACCACCAAAATCGCCAACATTCGCGACTGGATGACTCAGCAAGCCCAGCAGGACCTGCTGCGCTTCATCACCTGCGGTAGCGTGGACGACGGCAAGAGCACCCTGATCGGGCGTTTGTTGTGGGAATCGCATCAGGTGTTCGACGATCAGCTTACCACCTTGCAGGCCGACTCCAAACGGCACGGCACGCAAGGCCAAGACATCGACTTTGCCCTACTGGTCGACGGTCTAGCCGCCGAGCGAGAGCAAGGCATCACCATCGACGTCGCCTATCGCTTTTTTGCCACGCCAAGACGCAAGTTCATTGTGGCCGACACGCCTGGGCACGAGCAATACACCCGCAACATGATCACTGGCGCCTCGACGGCCGATGTGGCGGTGCTGCTAATCGATGCCCGCCAGGGTGTGCTTACGCAAACTCGGCGGCACGCCTATCTGGTGTCTTTGGTGGGTATCCGGCAGGTGGTGCTGGCCGTGAACAAGATGGATCTGGTTGGCTACAACCGATCGTTATTCGACGCCATCGTGGCCGATTTCAACCACTCGGCCAAGCCGCTTGGTTTCGAGGGCGTCACGCCCATTCCGCTGTCAGCGCTAAAGGGCGACAACATCACTGAACGTTCTGTACGCACGCCTTGGTATCAAGGCCCGACCCTGATGGGCTGCCTCGAGACTCTCAACGCCGCAAGACCAATCCAGAGCAAAGCTGTATTTCCGGTGCAGTGGGTGAACCGACCCAACGCCAGCTTCCGGGGCTTCAGTGGAACGCTGGCTTCAGGACATCTGGCGGTGGGCGATACCCTGCGGGTGACGGCTTCGGGTCAGACTGCCACACTCGCGCGTATCGTGACGGCGGATGGGGATATTGAGAACGCCTATGCTGACGATGCCGTGACCCTGATGCTGGACCGGGAGGTAGACGTCTCGCGTGGCGATGTCATCGCCTTGGCCGATCAGCCAGTGGAGATGACCGACCAGTTCGAAGCCACGTTAGTCTGGATGCATGACGAGCCAGGTCATCGAGGGCGAAGCTATGAGCTTAAACTGGCAAACCAGTGGGCTAGTGCCAGTATCACCAGCCTGAAATACAAGATCGATGTAAACACCCAAGCGCACGAATCGTGCAAGCAACTAGACTTGAACGATATCGCAGTGGCCAATCTGGCGCTAAGTAAACCGCTGGTGTTCGCACGCTATGCAGACAATCGCACACTAGGCGGCTTCATTCTGGTGGATAAGTTTAGCCACGCCACGGTGGCTGCAGGGATGATCCGACACAACCTGCGCCGATCACAAAACGTGCATCGGCAGGCGCTTAGCATTACTCGCGAAGACCGCGAACGGCTCAACGGCCACCAAGGCAAGGTCATTTGGTTTACCGGGCTGTCGGGCTCGGGGAAGTCGACGATTGCCAATGCGCTGGAAAAAGCACTCCATGCCCAAGGCAAGCGGACCTACATTTTGGATGGGGACAACATACGCCAAGGCCTGAACAGGGACCTGGGATTCACCGATGCCGACCGGGTGGAGAACATCCGCCGTGTGGCCGAAGTAGCCAAGTTAATGATGGATGCCGGATTAGTGGTGATGACCGCCTTCATTAGCCCCTTTAGAGCCGAGCGGGAAATGGCGCGCGAATTGATCGGCCAGGAAAACTTCATTGAAGTGTTTGTAGATACACCGCTGGAGGTGTGCGAGCAACGAGACCCCAAAGGTCTTTACAAGAAGGCGCGCAATGGGCAATTACCGAACATGACGGGGATTAATAGTCCTTACGAACGTCCGTTAAATCCCGCATACTCCCTGGTCCACGCAGACCTTGATCTTGATGGCTTTGTTCGTTTGATTACGAATTTGTTGCGCCCATTGCAAAGCTGAGGCTGATCTGTTAGCTCAGGCCTCTAGGCTCGAGAATTGTGTCATCGAGTTGATTTCCCGAAAAAAGTGAAACAAGCTTTTCTCGATTCGGCTGAAGAATCACTCCCTTCTCCGTAATAAGCCCCGTTACCAGTTCTGCGGGAGTCACGTCGAATGCGGGGTTGCGGATTTTCACTCCTTCAGCAGCCCAAAGGGTGTCCAAAAATCCCTTGACCTCATCCGCCGAACGTTCCTCGATAGGAATGTCCATACCGGATGCAATACCCATATCGATGGTCGATAGCGGGCAGGCAACATAGAAAGGAATATTGTGGCGTCTTGCCAGCACCGCGACCATGTAGGTACCAATTTTGTTTGCAACATCGCCGTTGGCTGCCACGCGGTCGGTACCCACCACCACGGCATCGATCTCGCCCTTGCTCATCATGAAGCCGGCCATGTTGTCGGTGATCAGGGTAACGGGGATCTTCTCCTGCACCATTTCCCAGGCAGTCAGGCGCGCGCCCTGCAGGAAGGGTCGCGTTTCGTCGGCAATCACGGAAATCTTCTTGCCGGCCTCGACGGCGGAACGGAACACGCCCAGCGCCGTACCGTGGCCGGCGGTCGCCAGCGACCCGGCGTTGCAGTGGGTCAGCACGCACGCACCATCGGACAACAGTTCAGCGCCGAATGCGCCCATGGCACGGTTGATGCGGATATCTTCGGCCGTCACCTCGTGCGCTTCGGCCAGCAGTCGCTCCGCAATCGCGCCAACGGATTGTTCCTTGACGGCATCCCAGACTGTGCGCATGCGCTTCAAGGCCCAAAACAGATTGACCGCCGTCGGTCGGCTAGCCGCCAGCACATCAAACGCCTTGTCCATTTCTGCCACAAAGTCTGCGGGTGAAGCATTACGCAGGCGCAGGGCATCGAGCGCCACGCCATAAGCGGCCGCACAGCCAATGGCTGGTGCACCGCGCACCACCATGGAACGGATACCTTCGGCGGTTTGGGCCGCCGAGGTGTAGGCAAGGTATTCGAACCTGGCCGGCAGCACGCGCTGGTCGATCATCTCCAGCCTGCCGTCCCGCCAGCGCAGAGTTTCCACGAATTGATTCTGTTCCGACATCGTCAGTCGCCTTCGAATTCACAAAGGGCAAAGACCTTCTGGCCGAGCTTTTCAAGGCGCGCCCGGCCGCCGATGTCGGGTAGATCGATGGCGAAGCAGCATTCGACTATGCTGCCGCCCATCTTCTCGATCAGCTTGACTGCGGCTTCAGCCGTGCCGCCGGTGGCGATCAGGTCATCGACCAGCAACACCTTGTCACCCTTGCTTACGGCATCCGTATGCATTTCGATGCGGTCGGTGCCGTATTCAAGCTCGTAGTCGTGGCCGATGGTCTCGGCCGGCAGCTTGCCCTTCTTGCGAATCGGCACGAAGCCGACGCCGAGCAGATAGGCCAGCGGCGCACCGAGGATGAAGCCGCGCGACTCGATGCCGGTGATCTTGTCGATCTTCATGCCGGTATAGCGATTGGCGAGCTCATGAATGGTGATGCGAAAACCAACCGGGTCCTTGAGCAAGGTGGTGATGTCGCGGAACATGATCCCCTGCTTGGGGTAATGAGGAACGGTACGAATACGTGATTTGATAGGCATGATTCTTACCCCGGATCGTTTAGCGGGAATTCAACAGCCGGCCAGCAACGGCGTCGAGACGCTTGATCATATCGGGGTCGCGTGCTTCCGGCGCGGTAATCAGGGCATGCTCTAGTGCAGACCGGCAGCCACAGGCGGCCGCCTTGCCATCGCCCTGCAGACGCGGCGCCACCTTCTTGACCAAGGTACGAGCATTGTCCGCATTGGCCAGCAGTACCTTGATGATGGCATCGACCGTAACATCGTCGTGATCCGGGTGCCAGCAATCGTAATCGGTGACCATCGCCACCGTGGCATAGCAAAGCTCCGCCTCACGCGCCAGCTTGGCCTCGGGCATATTGGTCATGCCGATCACGTCACAATTCCAACTGCGATATAGCTCGGACTCGGCCAGACTCGAGAACTGCGGCCCTTCTATCACCAGATAGGTGCCGCCGCGTGCCACCTCGATGCCGGCTTCGCGCGCGGCTGCCTCAATGTGGTCGCCCAACCGGCTGCACACCGGATGCGCCATCGACACATGAGCCACGCAACCGGTACCAAAGAAGCTCTTAACGCGAGCAAAGCTGCGGTCGATGAACTGATCAACGATGACGAACATCCCGGGGCGTAGATTCTCCCGCAACGACCCCACCGCGCTGACCGAGATTACGTCGGTCGCACCGGCCCGCTTCAGCGCATCGATGTTGGCGCGAAAATTGATCTCGGAAGGCGGAATCTTGTGTCCCCGGCCGTGACGCGGTAGGAACACCATTTGTTGCCCATTCAATTCGCCGAACAATAATTCGTCCGAGGCCTCACCAAAGGGGGAGTTCACACGCTCCCAGCGCTTGTTGGTGAGACCTTCGATGTCATAGACGCCGCTGCCACCAATAACGCCAATAACTGATTTCTTTTTTTGATTTGCCATGGGGTACTGATTTCAAATAA
>VGEM01000218.1 GCA_016869315.1 Alphaproteobacteria bacterium
CGCCATCGACGGCATCGAGCGCCATGAACCAAATCGAAGCCGCCACCGCACCGGCACAGGCCAGGGTGAGCGGCAACATCAGCCGATCGCGCTGCGCTTGCTTGGCCTTGGCAAAATCCACTCACTCAACTCCTGGAAGATCGTTGCGCCCGCGCCGGGGCACGCGCCTCACATCATCGGCGTCCGCTCGGCCGCGTTCTCTGCTTCCCAGATTTGGGCCATGACCTTGCGCCATTGCTGGACTTGCTCTTCCATGTTTCCGGTCAAGGTCACGGTCTGCTTGTCCATTTCGATCACGCGGGTCGCCATTTGGCCGTCGATCGAGTTGGCGAGTTCGTCGATCACGCCGCGATGAACTTTGGCTTCTTGTGTATCTTTCCAGGCGTCCATCGCAACCATGACCCCGGCCGTGCCGGCAATCACCGCGGCCGTGTTGCCGGCACTGGTGTTGTTGTCACTGAGCGCCACGGCGCCCGCGATGAGAGCCAGACTTGCCAAGCCCTTCATGACCGCGGCGCCGCTCGCTTCGCGCTGACGTTCGACCTCGGCGCAACTCTGCGACTGCCACACCTGGTAACTGTCCTTCATGTTGCCGGCAAACTGTTCGTAGACCGGCTGCAGATTGTCGACAAACATCTGATCGCGGAGACGAACGGCGGCGACGCGCTTCATCATCGGGTCGCTCTCGGCGGGCAGCCGGATCAACGACGCACGGCCGCCCTTGACCTTGAGCGCGTCGGTGAACGAGTCCGGCGACAAATTCTGGGCAAAGCGCATGGCCGCGACCGATTTGATTTCCGAGACGGTCGCGCCCTTGGTCTTGGTCAGACGATCGGCGAGATCGTTGGCCACTTGGCTATAAAGCGGTTGAAACGGCTCGACGCCCTTGTTGCGAGCGCTGCGATACCAGCTGGTGTTCACTTTATGCGCATACTTCTTGGTGTACCAGGTCTTGCCGGTCGCGTCGGACACCGTGACATCGACTCTCAACGACTCTCCATTGGACTCGACAATGCGGCCCTGAACGTAGAGATCGCTCGAGAAGTTCGCGTCAGGGGTCACGCGAACGGCGCCGAATTTTTCTTTGGCAACCAGCGCATCGCGAACCTGCACCGCAACGTAACGACCTTCGGACCGGCGAAGTTCCGGCCAGGTGTTCTTGTCAAACTTTTTGGGATCCTTGGGCAGACCCGGATCGAAGGCGACGACAGTTACATCTAAGGTCTGATCGGCCTGGGTGACGTTCGCTTCGAGCGGCTTCGGCGTTTCACGAACTTCCGCCGATGACATCAGTCTTGGCCCCGTGGCCATAGACCCTGACGAACCCGAGCGGGTCCCAGTGCTATTAGCGGCACACCCGGCGAGCATCGCCGCCAACAAGATCGTGGGCACGACATTCAATCGCAGCATGACGCTTCCCCTCAATTGGCGGACACCAGACAAGCACATTACAGGTTGCGTTATCGACTTTCTATCGCGACGGTGAGCCTTTGTATTTGCGATAGTCGTCCCAGAGTTTTTCGCGAATGACCGGATCGGTCTCCTTCATCGCCGCCTCGCGGATTTGCTGGGCGACGATGTCGTCGTCACGTCCGGACGGGATATCGGGTGGCACGTCGATGTCGTCCTTGCCGACGCCGCCCGACCCGCCGCTCGTGGGCCTCGGCGGCGACGTGTTTGTGGCCGGGGCCTGGTTTTGTCGGGGCGCGCCAGACCCGGACTGCGTTGAGTCTCGCGGTGGTTCTGGCTTGTCGGCCGTTTTGGCTTGCGTGCTCGTCCCCGCGTCACCGCGCCCATCGGCTGCCGCGGCGCTCGTGTCGCCGCTGCCGGCGGCCGAACCGCTGACCCCGCCGCCGCCTCCACCGCCGCCTGAGCCACCTCCTCCGCCACCGCCGCCGCCACCTTCACGGGTCAGTTCGGCCTGGCATTTGTCGTAGGCTTTGAGCGATTCAATGAACGCCTGTTCAAGCCGCGCCGCCTTTTCGTCGGGGGTTTCAATACCCGCCGGCGGTGGAATGACGACTTCGACCAACTCGCAATCCGGCCGCTGGGACACTTGACCGTGAACAGCAGCACCCCACGTGGCCAAGCCCAGCGCCATAGCAGCACCGAGACACCACGTCACACCCGATCCCGCTGCGGTACGCCTTAGCATCTCGATTGCTTCCCCACGGAACGAATTCTAACCCGATTTTCCTCGGTTGGTATCATCGCAGCCGCCAAGCTTGTCTTTTTTTGGCATAGATTGTGGCGGCGACGGAGCACCTTTTGCCTCTGTTGGCTAAGCGCTGATACAAAGCATCCACGTTGCACGAGGGATCTTCATGGCTTCGACCACCGGCGGCTACGTTACCGATGTCGACTATGTCGCCGAATTCTACGGCGACCACGCGCCAGCACACATGAACATGACCGCGGCCGCCGGCGGATTCAAACCACGCCCGCTCGATCAGCCGTTCGCCTGGTGCGACTACGGCTGCGGCAACGGCATCACCGCGAACGTCCTTGCGGCGGGATTTCCGGAAGCGCGCTTTTTCGGCGTCGACTTTCTTCCCGCGCACATTCTCACCGCTGAAACGCTTGCGATGCGCGGCAACGTCGACAATGCGAAATTCATCTGCAAAGGCTTCGCCGAACTCAAGCCAGACGATCTTCCCCCGCTCGATTTCGCGGTGATGCATGGGATCTTGAGTTGGATCGACGAGCCGACCCGCATTGCCGTGCTTGACGACGCCGCGAAACGTCTCAAGCCGGGCGGCATTCTATTCACCGGCTGCAACGCCATGCCGGGGTGGGCCGCCAAGATACCGCTCCGCAACATGATCTACTCGCTCAGCAAGGACAGCGATCACTCGCTTGAACGCGCCCGCGTCGGACTTGCCTGGATGCAGAAGCTGAAGGGAGCGGAGGTCAAGTACTTTCGCGATCATCCGGCCCTCGCCGATGCCGTCGACGACATGGCGCGGCTCGATCTTCGCTACATGGCGCACGAATACTTCAATCAGCATCTCCGCGCTTTCTATTTTGCGGAATTGAGAGCGATGATGGAGGCGCGCGGCCTCAAGTTTGCCGGTTCGGCCACGGTATTCCTCAACATGGTCGACCTCGCCGTGCCGGCCAGCCTGCACGACGAATTCCGGACCCTGTCGAGCCGTGCCGAGCTGGAGGCGAAGCGCGACTTCATCCGCAACGAGACCTTCCGCCGCGATGTCTGGGTTAAGGGCGACCCCGTCACGAACACCGACGACTGGCTCGCGCTCAACGTCGGGGAAGTCTATGGCTCGCTGAAGTCGCTCGATCGTATCGATCGGTCGGCCGTTTTTGGCGACGTGCAATTCGATTTTTCCGGCGAGCCTTTCGATCAAGTGCTCGCCGCCGTGGCAGCTGCAGGAACGTTGATCGCCGCCATGGAAACGATACCAGGCCTCGATTCGATGCCTCCAGCGTTGCGGATCGAGGCCGCGCGCCTTCTGGCCGCCGGCGGCGAAGTCATTCCTTTTGCCCGTCCGACCTTGGCGGTCAGTACCGGACGTCAATCGAAACTGGCGATCCCGGCCATCAATCGCGGTATGATCAAGGAACTTGGTTTGCGCCAGCCGCGCATTCCTCTTGCGGCCGTGCATGCAGGAACCGGGATCGAACTCCCCAATATCGATGCGCAACTCTTACTGGCCCGCGTCGACAAGGGTCACAACAACGCGGTGGCGGCGACGCGCCAAGTCTTAAAGGCACAAGCCGGCGACGTCGTGATCGGCGGCAAGGCGTTGTCCGACGCGGCGATCGATAAACTGTTGACCGACAAGCTGGCCGAGCTTGACGCATCGTTGCCGAAGCTGGCTGAAATCGGCGTCATCCAGGTGGAAGGATAAACGCACATGCCGACCATCAGCGATCAAGGGGTCGAACTCTGGTACGAAGTTTCCGGCAAGGGGCCACCCTTGGTTCTGACCGGAGGATTTGGCCTGCTGCATAACCAATTCGACGAAGTCAGAGCACTTCTGTCCGAGTCCTTCACCGTCATTGACTGGAACTATCGCGGCTGCGGCCGATCGGATCGGGCCTGGACCGGCGCTTACACCCTTGAGCGATGGGTCGATGACCTCAAATTGATCTTGGACCACCTCAAGATCGACCGCCCGTCACTCTGGGCGACATCAACCGGCGCCAGGATTGGCATACGATATGCGGCGCGGTTTCCGGACAGAGTCGCCAAACTGTTGACTTATCCGACGTTCAAACTCGCGCGAACGGGCGCGGGCAACCGCGACCTGTTCGCCGATATCGGCGAAACCTATGGCTATGAGGCACTTGGCCGCATGTTCCAGTGGCTCGGCGCGGCGGAGCACCATGTCTTTTCCGAGCGCGGCAACCGCATGGCGCAGTTCGAGGCCGGTTGCTTCGCGCAAAATTTCTCGATCCCAACCATGCGCCTGATTCTCGCGACGTTCAGCAGTACCGATCTTTCGTCCGACGTCGCCAGGCTCAAGTGTCCTGCGGCCTTGCTGGTCGGCGCGTCGGGTCGGCTCGGCGCGAAGGCGACGGCGACGGCCGAGTCGATCTCGGACTTTCAACGCCTCAAGCCGGGGACGCCGTTGATCACCGTCGAAAACGGTGGCGGCACCTACTGCATGATCGAGGAGCCTTATGCGACCGCGGCCGCGGCTATCGGCTGGCTGAAAGCTTGAGGACGTACCGTGGCCGACCCAAAGCCGTTGCCCATCGTCCTCCGCCGCATCAACGAAACAGCGCAGGTTGTCGGCTCGCTGTCGCTCTTCGGCTCCCTGGTTATCGTTGCCACCTTTTTTCTGTTTGGCTCGCCAGACACCGCGGGCTATCGCTTCGATCGCAATCATGGATGGGCCCTGCTCGGCAATCAGAACAGTCCCGACGAATTTCAGTTTGAGCTGTTGCCGAACGATCCTGCGGCGCGGATCGACAAGGGCGTGGTGGTGGTGAAACGCGGCAATGGCGGTGTGTTTCTCAGGCCGGAGCCATTCTATCCGTTTGACGCGGTGCTGCGCGGCTGGCTCGGGCTGGATCGTGACGCCGACGTGAAAGGATTTGTACCGCCTGGCACTTGCGCACGGGTGAACGGCATCACCAAGACCGGATTCAGCGACGCGTGGATTCACATTTCGATCATTGACGATCGCGAGTGCGCGGGGCCGAAACCAGATCCCGCGAACGCTAAACCGCCCCCGCCCCCAACGCCGGAGTCGCCTGCCGGCCGGGTCGAGTAGATCGTCAACGATTGAGCTTCAGAACTTCTCCAGCAAGATAGAGCGAGCCGCAGATCAGAAGGCGCGCAGTTGCCTGACGCGGCAAAGCGCGGGCGGCGGCAAGCGGATCGGCGGCGGTCGCGACCGTCGCGAAGCCCGCGGCGCGCGCGGCATTGGCCAGGCGCGGAGGCTCATATGCGGCTGGATGTCCGGGAATTTCCACCGCCGTGAAACTGGCGGCGCGCGGCGCCAGGTATCCCAGAAAATCCTCTGCCGGCTTGGTCGTTAGCATCCCGGCAATGATGTGGAGCGGTCGATCACGCCAGCGCTCGTCGGCGAGCGCCCCAAGTACCTGGCCACCACCCGCGTTGTGTCCTCCGTCAAGCCACGCCTCCCAGTCACCGGGAACCGCATCGACGATCGGACCTCGGTTCAATTTTTGTGCTCGCGCCGGCCAATCAATCGACCGCAGCCCGGCACGCACGGCAAACGGAGGGACCAGAAGCCCCGAGCGTGTCGCGGCCTGTTCTAATGCGGCTAAAGCGGCGCCGGCGTTCTCAATCTGATGGCGTCCGGGAAGATTGGGCAAACCGGCGCGCCATTCGATTGCCGAGCCACGAAACGCGAGCCCGCCGCGATCGTCGGCCGCGACAGACCAGTCGCGATCCTGAACGTGAAGCGGAGCGCCGACCCGCGCCGCGGTGGCGGCGATGACATGGGCGGCATCGGCCAGTTGCGAGACGCTGATGCACGGCACCTCGGGTTTCATGATGTTGGCTTTCTCCTGGGCGATCTTCGCGATCGTATCGCCCAGGAGCTGCATATGATCCATCGAGATCGACGTGATGACGGTCGCCAAGGGACGCTCAACCACGTTGGTCGCATCAAAAGTTCCGCCAAGTCCCGTCTCGAGCAGCACGACATCGGCGGGGATTTCCGCGAAGGCTTTGAAGGCAACCGCCGTCGTCATCTCGAAGAACGTGATTGGCCGGCCGGCGTTGACGCGCTCGACCTCATTCAACATCTCGGCCAGCAGCGCTTCGTCGATCAATGCGCCAGAGAGGCGGATGCGTTCTGCAAACCGAACCAGGTGCGGTGAAGTGTAAACATGGACGCGGTGCCCGGCCGCCTCCAGAACCGCGCGCATCATCGCGACCGTTGAGCCCTTGCCGTTGGTGCCGGCGACGTGGATGACGGGCGGCAGTCGCCGATGGGGGTCGCCGAGGTCGGCCAACAGTCGTCGCAA
>VGEM01000219.1 GCA_016869315.1 Alphaproteobacteria bacterium
TTTTCAGGGCTTCAGATGCGCTGCAACCCTTGACTCGGCCAGACTCATAATGAATACCGCGTTCGCGCCCGCAAAAAAATCGAAAAAAGCTCCAGCCATTGCGGTGTTTTGACACCCCCGGATTACGCCAAGCCTCGCGCCCTTAGGACCCATGCCCCCCGCAAAGAACACTCAATCGCCCTCCGGCGACGCCGCCGCCGGCGCGGATGCCAGCGCTGTCCCCGGTGAGGAAATGGCCAAGATCATGGCCGATATCGCCGAAAAGAGCCGCGCCATCCTGACCGATTTTGCCGCGAAATCGAAGCCCGACGGCACCTCGCCTCTCGGCATGGGCGATCCGCTGAATGTTGCGTCGGCGTTCATGGAATTGACCACGCGCATGCTGGCTAATCCGGTGCAGATGGTCGAAGCACAGATGTCGCTGTGGCGCGGGACAATGGATTTGTGGCGCAATGCGACGCTCCGCATGCTGGGCCAGCCGGCCGAAACGGTCGCCGCGCCCGACGCCGCCGACCGCCGCTTCAAGGACGATGGCTGGTCAAACAATCTGGTGTTCGACTTCATCAAGCAGTCGTATCTGCTCACCAGCAGATGGATGCAATCGACCGTCGGCGCGGTCGACGGCCTCGAAGCCGACAGCAAGCGCAAGGTCGACTTTTACACGCGCCAATTCGTCGATGCGATCGCGCCCAGCAATTTCGTCCTGACCAATCCTGAAGTCCTTCGCGCGACGTACGACAGCAAGGGCGAGAACTTGGTTAAAGGCCTCCAGAATCTGCTCGCTGATCTCGAACGCGGCAAGGGCCAGCTCCGTATTTCGATGACGGACGAGAGCGCCTTCAAGGTCGGCGAGAATGTCGCCGTGACGCCGGGCAAGGTCGTATTTCAGAACGAGCTGATCCAGCTGATCCAATACGCGCCGACGACGGAAACGGTCCACGAGACGCCGCTCCTCATCATTCCGCCGTGGATCAACAAGTATTACATCCTCGACCTGCGGGCCAAGAATTCACTGGTCAAGTGGCTCACCGATCAAGGCTGCACGACGTTTATTGTCAGTTGGATCAATCCCGACGAGCGGCTCGCCAAGAAAACCTTCGAGGATTACATGCGCGAGGGCGCGCTCGCCGCCATCGAAGCGACCAAAGCCGCGGTCGGCGTGAAGAAAATTCACGTCACCGGTTATTGCATTGGCGGCACCTTGCTCGCCTGCACGCTCGCATATCTGAAAGCGAAGAAAGACGACAGCGTCGCCAGCGCGTCGTTCATCACGGCGCTGACCGACTTTCGCGACGTCGGCGACATCAAGGTGTTCATCGACGAAAAGCAGGTCGCCAATCTCGAGAACCGCATGGACGAAGCCGGCGGCTATCTCGAAGGCAGCGATATGGCGATCAGCTTCAACATGCTGCGGGCGAACGATCTGATCTGGTCGTTCGTCGTCAACAATTACCTGCTCGGCAAAGATCCGTTTCCCTTCGATCTCTTGTATTGGAACGCGGATTCAACCCGTATGCCGCGGGCGATGCATTCGTTCTATCTCCGCAACATGTATCTCAAGAATGCATTGGTAACGCCGGGCGGCATCACTTTGGGCGGGGTGCCGATCGATCTCACCACAGTGACGCTTCCAATTTTCATGATCAGCTGCCGCGAGGATCACATCGCGCCGTGGGTTTCGACCTATGAAGCGACGAAGCACTTCAAAGGCCCGATCCGCTTTGTGCTATCGGCCTCGGGGCACGTCGCTGGCGTGGTCAATCCACCCGTGGCCGGCAAGTATTGCTATTGGACCAACGACAAACTTCCGAAGACCGCCGACGCCTGGCTCAACGGCGCGACCGAGCACCCTGGGTCATGGTGGACGGCATGGGACCAGTGGCTCGCGCCCCAATCCGGGAAGAAGGTCAAGGCGCGGGTGCCCGGCGCTGGTAAGCTCAAAGTCATCGAAGATGCCCCGGGAAACTACGCCAAGGCGCGCCTAGCCTAGGCGATTCTGCGCTCTATCGCGTCATTCTATTGACGATTTTTTCATTCGTTCTCAATAGGGTATCCTGTGGATATCTACGGCTGGCGACAGACGATGTCGTCCGCGTTATGATATTGAGTCGAAACTAAATATCGGCCTTATGATGAACGCTGTCGTCAAACCGCTCGAATCAAACCTGTGGGATCACCTCGCCTTTGTCGCCCAGTCGCGCAAAGACACGGTGATCAAGAGTGAAGCCGACATTCTGGTGATCGACAACGGTCTCGAATGCGAGACCCTCAACCGCATCGGCCGCTCGGGAATTCACCCCAAGTTTGGCGCCGCGCGTGCCGAAGCGGTCACCGAAGCATTTACGAAAAAATCCCCGCCGCTGCCCTTCACCTGGACACTTGGCCCGTTGTCGGGCCAGGGAACCATGGACGACACGCTGACCTCGCTTGGGCTCGTGAAGACGGCAGACTTGATCGGTATGGCGGCACCGATGAAGACCATGGGACTACCGAGCAACTCATCGAAGGTCTCAATGTCGAACGTGTGACCTCGAAAGAAGGAGTCGCGGACTTCGCCAAGATTCTGGCCGCGACCTGGAAACCTGCCAACGCCCACGTCGAGAAGGCCTACACCGAGGCGGCCCTCGCCATCCTACGACCGAATGCGTCACTGAAGCTTTACGTCGGATACGTCGCCGAGAAACCGGTCGCCATTGCCGAAGCCTTCTATGCCCATGGCGTTGTCGGCCTGACCAACATCATCGCCGATGCCTCCGCCTCGGGAAAAGGTTATGCCCCCGGCCTGATCATCGCCGCCCTGCGCGATGCCAAGCGCACCGGGCAGAACACCGCCTTCACCCTCGCCGAACCCAACAGCAAAGCGATCTACGAGCGGATCGGTTTCAAGCCGGTCGGCATCTTTTCGGACTTCCGGCCCAAGCCCGCGGCATGACAGACTGACGGCGGTGCACCACCGCCGGAGGCTGATCATGGCTCTGCTCCGCGTTCTTCCCCTATTTCTCGCCACCGCACTGGCGGCCCATGCGCAGCAACCGCCGCGCCCCACGGTCGATGCCGCCGGAACCGTCACCGGCCAGCTTCCGCCGGTGCCGGTGTCCAAGTTTCTCAGCACCGACCAGCAACGCTTACTGGCGACGCAGCTCAACTCGCCAAGCCCGCTTGGCCCCGACGCCGACATGACCGCGCGGCGCAAGGCTTCGGACGACAACGGCAGACGCCAGCTCGATGGCTGGCTGAAGATTCACCCCGCCAAGATCGAAGACGTTCGCATTGACGGCGTGCGGGTGTCGGTTGTTACGCCTCAATCCGGTGTTGACCCCAAGAACGCGTCACGCGTTCTGATCAACGCCCACATGGGCGGCTTCACAACAGGGGGAACCTACGGCGGGCAGCTGGAATCCGTGCCGCTCGCCGGTCGAGGCCGAATCAAGGTGATGGCGGTCGACTATCGCATGGCGCCGGAGCACAAGTTTCCTGCCGCCAGCGAAGACATGGAAAAGGTCTACCGCGAGGTTCTGAAAACGACCAAGCCCGCCAACGTCGGCATCTACGGCTGCTCGGCCGGCGGTACGCTGACCGGGCAATCGATGGCTTGGTTCAAGTCGAAGGGCCTGCCGCTGCCGGGCGCGATCGGCATCTTTTGCTCGGGTCTGATGCAAAGTTTCTGGTTCGGCGGCGATTCCGAATCGGTTACGTTCCTGCTCAATGCAGCTGCCGCCCGGCCCGCGCCGGTCGGCGCGCCGAGCCCTTACTTCGAAGGCATCGATCTCAAAGATCCGCTGGTGACGCCGGGCCTCTATCCCGACGTCCTCAAATCGTTTCCGCCGACGCTCTTGATCGCCGGCACGCGCGACATTGCCATGAGCAACCTGATCGCCACCCACCATGCCTTGCTGAAGGCGGGCGTCGATGCACGGCTCTACTTGCAGGAAGGTCTCGGCCACGGCCACTTCTTTGCGTTTCCAGGCACGCCCGAGGCGCTCGCCACATACGACGTGATGTGGAGTTTTTTTGATGACCGGCTGGGGCGATAGCCTGTTCGCGGCTTGAAATTGATTTTGATCTCAGCTCTCATGTCGGTCATCGGCGCGGTCCAGCTCGCCGCGGCAATCCTTCCTATCGTCAGTGACAAGCCCGGACAGGCATTCAAAGAATGCGAAGCCTGCCCGACGATGATCGTTATTCCGCCAGGCACATTCGAAATGGGTGCCGCGCCGACCGACCCCGACCGCAACGCGTGGGAGGAGCCGCGCCATCGCGTCAGGATCGCTAAGCCGTTCGCCGCGGGAATAAACCTCGCGATGCGAGCCGAGTATGCCGCATTTGTCGCTGACGTTGGCGAAGCCCGCGAGAAACTCTGCACATCTTGGCAGGGCACGGCGTGGGCCAAAGACCCGACCCGCGACTGGCGCAACCCGGGCTTCCCGCAGACCGACGACGATCCTGTGGTTTGCTTAAGCTGGGCCGAGGCGACCCGCTATGCTGCTTGGCTAAACGGCAAGATCGGCAAGAATCGATACCGTTTGCTGACTGAGTCTGAATGGGAGTACGCCACCCGGGCCGGCACGACGACGCGCTATTGGTGGGGCGATGATGTCGGCGTCAACAACGCCAACTGCGATGGTTGCGGCAGCAGCTGGGACAACCTGTCGACATCTCCCGTCGGATCGTTTGCGCCAAACGCCTTCGGTCTCCACGATTTGATCGGCAACGCCTGGGAGTGGACCCAGGATTGTGACCACGACAGCTACGTCGGCGCGCCGGACGATGGGTCGGCATGGATGACCGGGACCTGCGAGCGCCACATCGTCCGTGGCGGCAGTTGGTTCAAGTTCCCGAAGAACAACCGGATCTCATTCCGGTTCTGGGATTTGACTGATTTTCGAAGTTCAATTTTGGGGTTCTGCCTTGCCCGCGCCCTCGACTGAGAAGGTTTTGACGCCATCGCAGGGGTGGCCAAGCACCGGCTACGCCTGGTACGTCGTCGGCGTTCTCACGCTGGCGCAAACACTGTCGTTCGTCGATCGTCAGATCATCGCCCTTCTGATTGGCCCGCTGAAACTTGATTTCAATCTGACCGACGTCGAGATCAGCCTGCTCGGCGGCCCGGCATTCGCGATTTTCTATACGCTGATGGGCATCCCGATCGGACGCCTGATTGACCATACCAGCCGCACGCGGGTGATTGCCTGCGGTGTCTTCCTCTGGAGCCTCGCGACCATGGCCTGCGGCCTCGCCAAGGGCTTCTGGTCGCTGTTCCTGGCGCGCGTCGGGGTCGGCGTCGGCGAAGGCACGCTGTCGCCCGGCGCTTTTTCGATTATTGCCGACTACTTCCCGCCCGATAAGCTGACGCGCCCGCTGGCGCTGTATCTCACCGGAGTTTGGTTCGGCACCGGCCTGGCCTTCATCCTGGGCGGCGCGGTGATCGGGCTCGTGGCCGACATGGGCCAGATCACGCTGCCCATTCTTGGCGACGTGAAGACCTGGCAGGTGGTGTTCTTCGCGGTCGGTGCACCGGGATTACTATTCCCGCTGCTGATGCTTACGGTCCGAGAACCGGCGCGGCGCAGCAAGATCGCGGCGGACCGCAACGGCGTCGCTCTTGCGACAGCACTCGAACATGTCTGGGCCCATCGCCGGACGTATATGCCGATTTTCCTCAGCCTGGGATTTTTCGCAGCCTATGGGCTCGGGACCTCGTTTTGGACCATCGAGTTCTTCTCCCGGCAATTCGGCGCCGATCGCGCCGAAACCAGTTTCATCTACGGCGTGATTTGTTTCGTTTGCGGCACAGCCGGCTCGATGTCGGCCGGCTGGCTGGCCGACCGCCTCGAACAACGCGGCATCAGGGACGCCAAGGTCCTTGTCGCGGCACTTGGCATGACATTGATGCTGCCGTTTGCAATCTTGTTTCCCCAGATGCCGTCGTTTGCGCTTGCCATGATTGGCGTCGCGGGTGTCGTCTTTTGCACGCCGTTTCCCTATGGGCCGGCCGTGGCGGCGTTGCAGAACGTGACGCCCAATGAGTTGCGCGGACTGGTGTCGGGGCTCTATCTGTTCGTCGCGGTGATCCTCGGCCTCGGCATGGGGCCGACCGTGATCGCGCTCTTCACCGACTACCTGTTCAAGGGCGATGACCTATTGCCCGCCTCGCTCACGGCCACGGGCGTATTGCTCGTGCCGGCGTCGGTTGTCAGCATGTGGTTGGCGCGGAAACCCTACCAGCGAAGCCTTGCAGACTCCGCCGCATGGTCGGAGCGGTAAGAGCGAAACTTCGCACCGACGTCTCGACATGAACACGGCTCTCATCTTCGGTGGTTCTGGACAGATCGGCCTCGCTGTCACGCGCGGTCTGGCCGATGCGGGCTGGACGGTGACAGCGGCGACAAGGGCCGGCCAACGGCTGCAACGGGAGATCGCCGACCGCGGGA
>VGEM01000220.1 GCA_016869315.1 Alphaproteobacteria bacterium
CAGCGCGTGCAGGGTCGTCGGCATGACGCTTTCAAGCAGGCCGAGGCCGAGCATCGGGTTTGCCACCCGGAACGACATCATCACGTCTTTGGGCAAAGGTCCGTAGGCCGGGTCTTTCAGGGTCACGATCGGGCGGCGCAAGGCGTACGACGTGCCGTCACCATACTGCCCCTTTACCTCCTGCCAGGAAATCGAGGGCGATGCCTCGGCCGGAATGCCGGGAATGCCGCGATCCTGAATCTGATCGCCGTAATTCGGCACCGGCTTCGGCCCCCCGTTCGCGTCGGCGCCGGGAACCGAAATGCGCACCAGGCTCGACATCAGCTTTTCGTCGGGGCCCGCGGGCGGCGCGCCGCGCCCGTTGTCGAGGTGGCAGTCGAAGCAGGATTCACGGTTGAACACCGGGCCCAGGCCATCGGTCACCGGCTGGCGGCCGGGCGACGGCGTCCATTTGGCGGTGAAGATCTGATTGCCGCTGGAAAACATGGTGAGCGAGTCTTCACCGCCATTGGCGACCACAGTTGAGAAATCCTCCAGCGGCGTGGTGGGCGACGTGTCGCCGCCGAGCCGCGGCGAGATCGGCGCGGCCAGCAATTGCTCGCGCAAGTCAGCGGCACCGGCGGCCGCGGACATGAACAGAACGGCGAGCGCCAGCTTCACGGCGCACCCTCCCGCACCACGCGAAAACCCAGATTGCTGCGCCGGCTATCGGCCGGCGAGCGCACCCGATTGGCCGAACGCTGCGCCGACGGCGTGTTCGAATACCCGCCGGCGCGAAACGAACGCAGGCAGTTTGGCTTATCGGGCAGCGCCGTGCCGTCGCTGGGGGCCTTGCGATAATCGGCGGCATGGCAATCGGCCGTCCACTCGGCGACATTGCCGATCATGTCATGAAGGCCATAGGCGTTTGGTTTGAACGATCCGATCGGCGCGGTGTGGACGAACGTGTCGTCGCAGGCAAATACATCGTCGGTGAGATTGGTGCCTTTGGAAAATGCCGCATCGCGTACATTGGCGAACCGGCACGCCTCGTCGCGTCCGTCGCCCCAGTGTCTGGCGCCCGACACACCGCCGCGCGCGGCGTATTCCCACTCGGCATCGGTCGGTAACCGATATCGCTTGCCGGTCTTGGCCGAAAGCCACGCGGTATAGGCGCGGGCCTCGTCCCAGCTCACGCACACCACGGGGTCGCGGTCGGTCTGCGGAAAGTGCGGATCGCGCCAGCTCTTGCCGGTGGTTTCCTCGAAGACCTGCGCTGCGCCCTGCCCCGGCCCGCCCAGCACCCAGCACTTATCGCCGTCGGTACGTTTGGTGTCTGACACGAATGCGGCGTACTCGCCGCGCGTCACTTCGTATTTTCCGATCGCCAGGTTCTTGGCGATCGTCACGTCATGCACCGGCCGTTCGTCCTCGGCGTTCGAATCCGTCAGTCCCTCGCGTTCGGGCTCGCCCGGCGGGCTGCCCATCCTGAAACTGCCGGCGGGAACCACAACCAGCTCGGGGCAGGTCGGGCAATCGCGTGGCTCGGCGGCGGACGCGGCGCCCGCTCCCAATACGGCAGCAATGATTGTTGCAATGCCCATGATCGCCCGACTTTAGCAGAAGCTGCCCGCCCCGCCCAAGCGGGGCCGTCAATTGCGCGGCCTTCAATCGGGCAGCGCCACGTCGGGTCTGCCGGCACCGAGATCAATCCAGGCATCTAGCGCGATCGTGGTAACGATTTCAAATTTGTCCTGCGGTGCCAGCTCGGGGATCATCGGACCGAACACCGAATAGGTGATCAGACTGCGGTAGGCTCGGTTTGCGACGACGATCGGCAGTCCAATGCTGGGATTGTTCGCGACAATACCGCTCTTGGCGACGACACGGCGGGTACAGAGATAGCCTGCCGGTTGGGTCACGGCCGACCACACCAGCGCGAACATGCGCGCGCGGATGACGGGATCGTAAAGCACGCCGAGGCTTTGCCCGGTCGGCTCGAATTGCGCCCGCTCGACCAGCTGGGTTCCGAACAGGCGGACGGTCATTGCC
Organism: Alphaproteobacteria bacterium; assembly: GCA_016869315.1. Classification (GTDB taxonomy): domain Bacteria; phylum Pseudomonadota; class Alphaproteobacteria; order Rhodospirillales; family Rhodospirillaceae; genus VGEM01. The sequence continues at coordinate 2,032 of VGEM01000220.1, forward strand.
TCGGGGCCGACGACGTCGGCGATCCCTACATAAGGCTGCAGCTTTGCAGGAGCACGATCGAGATAGTCGGACAACCGCGGCGCCAGACCGTCGATCTTGGGAAGCGACGACCAGTTGTCGAAGAAATCGCAGATTGATTTATCGGTCCCGGCCGGCAGCGACGACATCGATTCCCCAACTCCGCTCCCGCCCTTTAAGTGCGCGCCAACTGCTCGGCGCGGGCGAGCAGAAACTCGAGATCGCGCACGTCAAATCCATCGCCAATCGAATCACATTCGGTAATGACACGTTCAACGACGCGCCGGCTGAAGACATCGGCCGGCAAGTTGCGGCCTTCGGCCTCAAGCTCGCGCGCAGCGCGCAACGCGGAACCGACGATCGGGATCGCACGGTCCGAAAAGCCGGCGCGACGACAGACGGCGGCAATGCCGCTTTGCTCTCTGAGCAGAATCGCCAATTTTGCCGGCAGATAGTCGCCGAGCTGCGCGATGGCGCCTTCGAAGAAGGTGAGATGACCGAGGCACACTGAGCGCAACAGCAGCGACGGCGTCAGTTTCCCGGCATGCCGAAGCTGGCTGATCAGCGCCGCGCGGCCTTCGGGCGAGAAAGTGCCGGCCAAATCCAACGTGGCGCGTTCCTGGGTGGCAAGGATCATCGCCATGAGCCGGTGGTCGCCGTCCTTGTGATGCGCGATCAGCCGGTCGCGAACATGGTCCGAGACCGCTGTGAGCTCGCGGTCGAGAATTTTCGTCGGCAGATCGATCCTCAGGCCAAGTGCCTCGTTGATGCCCTCGGCGCCGCCGAACCGATCGAGCAATCGTCCGAAGGCGTTGTCGGTGAACACCGCCATCGGGTTTTCGGCCAGCGCTTTGGCCACGCCGTCGTCGCCATGTTCGATCAATGCGTCTACCACCGGCTTCAGCACCAGTGGACGGCGGGCGATGGCGCGCATCTTGGCCGGAGATTTCTGGCGGCAGATCACCTCCAATAGGTCGTCCTGCGTGATCGCCGGCGACATCGCCAAGAAGGGAACCGCGACCATCTCGACATCGTTCACCAGCGTCAGCGCGATGTCGCGTGGCACCCACGGGTTGGCCCTGAGCGCCGCCGCCAGCGCCTCGCGCACGATGACCGCGGTGTCCTTGACCAGCAGGCGGAAGATGGCGTGCGCGATCTCGATTTCGGTCGCCGTGAAGGTGTCGTCGTCGAAATCGCGCGCCAGCTTTGCCACCATGTCGGCGCGTGCCTGCGGCGATGGATCGGCGGCGAGGCGCTTCAACTCCGCGATCCCCAGCATGGTCATTGAAGCCTCCATTTTCCGAACGCTGCTGCCAGCCGAACACGATTTCGGCTCGATATTTTAGCGATTCGAACGGTAAAGGCGAATGCACAAAAGTATTGGGCGCGCGTAGCCCGCATATGCAGCGTCAATCGCGGGTTGATGCCGGGTCCGTGAACGGCGGCAGGCGGCGTGAGGCGCCGCCCCTCACCCCACGCTCAGCGTCTCGCCCAGCAGCTTTCCGAAGGCCAGCGCCGGCGTCAGCATCATGCCGGGGGTGAACGCATTGCCCAACGTCACGCCCGAGCCCAGCACTTCGCCGATCGCATAGAGATTCGGGATCACCGAGCCGTCGGCGCGGGTGACGCGCAATTCCTTGTCCACCACCACGCCGACCGATGATGTCGCCGAATGCGAGTGATGGATGATGGCGTAGAACGGCCCCTTGGAAATGGGCCGCGGCATGTGTTCGCGTCCGAAGGCATCCTTCCTCGCCTTCTGGCCGGTGTTGTAGCTCTTCACCGTATCGGCCAGGCCTTTGGGATCGAGGTTTGCCTTCCGCGCCAGCTCTTCGATCGTCGCCGCGGCGAGGAACATGCGGTGGGTGTTGAAGTGCGAGCGCAGTCTGTCGCGATCCCAACCCGGCACGCCGACCGGGCTTTCGCTGAGAATCGTTTCATCGAACACAATGGCGTAGCGGAGATTCTGCTGCTCGAGGATCTTGAGCTCGCGGGCATTGGTCGACGGTTCGTCCTCGCGGACAAAACGCTGGCCCGCGTTGTTCACATAGATTTCCCACGGCTGACGGTCTTGTACCGTCGTGTTGAATCGGGCATAGGCCCTGCCCGGCCATTGATCGGTGGTGAGGATCGAGCCCGAGCCCGGGCGATGCAGCTCGGCGCCGCGCAAAATGCCGCCGATCGCCGTTGTCATCACCAAGCCGTCGCCGCGATTGGTCTGGTACCCGCCACCCACATAGGCGGGCGCGCCGATCAGCTGCTCGAACAGATCGGGATTCATCGCATAGCAGCCGGTGGCAAGAATGATGTGACGCCCATAGTAGTCGTGCGCCGAGCCACCCGAGGTCACCACCCGCACGCCCTCGACCGCACCGGCCGGCGTGGTGATGAAATTGGACGCGCGCGCATCCAAAACAATGCTCACCCGGCCGCTCGCGACTTCGGGTGCAAGTTCCTTGCGGATGACGACGAGGATGTCCCGGCCGGCGTTGGCGCCCCACAGATAGCGCGGCGTCGCGTAGCCCAAGCGGCCGGCGCTTTCGCCGGTGACCGGATGATCGCCGAGCGGCTTCAGGCCGTTCTCGAGCAGCCAGTTGATGGTGGCCGGCGCGTTATCGACGCACAGCCTGACGATGTCGGGATTGGCGAAGCCGTTCGACAGCCGCATGACGTCGTCGAAGTGGCGATCGGGGGAATCGACGATGCCCTTGGCCTTCTGCAGGATGGTGCCGCCGGCCGAAACCTGACCATTGGCCAAATGCAGCGTGCCGCCGACATCCTGCGCCGCGTCGAGCAGCAACACCTTGGCGCCGCGGCGCGAGGCGTAGATCGCGGCGGGCAAACCACCTGTGCCGGCACCGATGATGACATAGTCGTAGCGCGTCTCGGCCGCGGCCGTGGCCCGCGAGATCGTGGCGGCCATGGCCGCCGACAGCGACGCACCGACAAACGAACGACGTTCCATGATTGCGGACTCCCCCGAAAATACGAGGCCGGTTTGTCTCATCGCGCATGCCTTGGAACAAGAGATTTCGCGACAGCGAACGTTAAAGGCGCGGTCATGGGGCTGGCCGGTTCAGCACTCGCATGAACACCGTTGGCGGCTCTGCCTCGCGTCGAATAACGCCGGCGCCGACCGCGTCGAGATCGTCGATTTTCATTGCTGTCCAGGACGAGCGAAGGGACCCGGCAATCATATTCACGCCATCGTCAACCCTATCCGCGACATCCCCGCCGACGCCGACTTGCGCCCTGACCGGTTCTTTGGGCTGTCGGAGGGCGACTGGCTCAGGTTGCAAGCGCCGGGTCGGCCGGGCGATTTCGAAGGTTAAGCCCGTCAAGCCAAGGAAGCGGGCCTAGCGGTTTGGCGCTCAGGGGCCCGTCCACACCGTGATTGAACCCCCACTACGGGGCATAGGCAGCGACCGGCGTCCGGTCTATTTTCGCGCCATCATCAGGAGGACCCCGCCATGCCGATCGACCCGCACTCCCGCCCTGTCTACGACGCGCCCGATAAGCCGAAAGGCGCCGGCGGCCCGCCGCCGGGTGTGATGCCGCATGGCGTTCAACTCGCCGGCAATGGCCGGCCCAATCCAACCGTCGCCATGAAGTCCGGCATCGAAGGCCGCGAGAAGGAATTCGGCGAAGCGGTCGGCGTGCTGATGAAGACCTTTATGGACACGATGCCCTACGTGCACGAGTTCAACGACGCACTGGTTAAGGCGCACCTGTCGCATATTCAGTTCGCCAAGAACCACGGGCTGATCAACGAGATGCACGCCGACGATCAGAAGAACATGTCGCCGATGCTGACCCGGGTGAAGAAAAGCATCGAGCAGACCGGCAACAAGGAACTCGCGATGATCGCGATGTTCGAGCGCACCTCGTGCTTCTACCAGATGATCGCCACCTACCACTCCGAGCCCGGCAAGCGCACCTGGAAGAGCCCGTTCGGTCTGGTGCTCGACATGGGCACCCGCATCGGCCAGTTCGACATCACCGAGCAGGACGTCCACGACCTCTGGCTCAAGCCGCGCCTGTATGGCTACGCCCAGCAGCTCGGCGTCGAGATCAAGGTCACCGAGACCCTGGGTCCCGACAAAATGATCACCTGTGAAATGATCAGTTAGCTGAGAGGGCGAGTTAGCATCGCGTTCACCAGGCGACCAAATCCGGTTGGACCTCGGGGCAGATTCATATATATAACCTCGTCCGGCGCCGGGGACCGGTTGCCGCCAGCTTCAATTGGGGGAATTCGACATGAAAATGAAACACAGCCGCCTTGCTTATGTGCTGATGGCATCTGTCGCGCTGCCGGTCGGCCCGAGCCTGGCGCAGGACATCACGCTCGAGGAAATCGTC
>VGEM01000221.1 GCA_016869315.1 Alphaproteobacteria bacterium
TGTGCGCAGCATGCCGTTCATGCCGCTTTACCCGATCCTGGGCCCGGCGGGTGAACGCTGGGTACCGTTGCACGGCATTTTGCCGTTCTCGCAGATCGCCGAGTTCCACAAGCGGCTGATGGCGCAGCACGACAAGTACGGCGCCAAGATGAACGAGCTCGGCATCACCAATGCCGCCATGTTCATGACCGTCAGCACGCACGCTTTCCTCTACGAGCCGGTGTTTTATTGGAAAGACGCGCGCCACATCTACCACAAGCGATATCTGCCTAAGGATTTTCTGAAGATGGTTCCCGAGTATCCGGAGAACGTCGCGGCGCGGACCTTGGTCGAGGAGATGCGCGAAGGCATTCGCGGCCTTTTTCAGTCGGTTGGCGCCGTGCACCTTCAGGTGGGCAAGAGTTATCCGTACATGAAGGGTCGCGACGCGCGAAACGCCGAAGTGCTGAAAGCCATCAAGAGCGCGCTCGACCCGTCGCACCTGATGAATCCGGGCAGCCTGGGACTGTAGAGCCAGCGTATTTTCGGAAGTCGATCGAGAACTCAGCCGTCATGGCGCGACTTGTTCGCGCCATCCAGAGGTTTATGTTTGCAAAACAAGCAGATACCTCTGGACCCCGCGCATGAAGCGCGGGGTGACAGCTATGCAAAATGCGCCCGCTCAAATGCCCAACAATGTCGCAGGATTTGACATATGCGCACTTGCGGGAGGCAAGAGTGAACAGTTCATGGATCGCCTGACACGCATGATCGTGGTTGGGCTTATGGTGTGCGCCGTTGCACCGTTGTCGTTGGCGCAAGCGCCGATCTCGAAAATCTCGCCCCAATACCCGATCCGCGCCTTCAATCGCGGCGAAGAAGGGTGGGTCGAGATCGATCTCACCATCGCCGCGGATGGAAGCGTCGCGGCGCCGAAAGTCGTCGCCGCCGCCCCGCCGGGGACCTTCAACAAGGCGGCCCTCGCCGCCGTGTCGCAATGGCGTTATCCGCCGGGCGCCGAAAAGCCGCAGACCGTGGTGCTGACGTTCTCGTTTCTTCAAGGCGGCGCGGCGCGCGACTTGATCATGTCCAAGCTGGGCGACGCCGGCCGCGCCGCGCAGGAGAAACGCTTTGCCGACGCCGGCAAGATTCTCGACGACCTCGAAGACGACGGCGGCCTGACGCTGTTCGAGCTCGGCGCCCTTGAGCGGGTGAAGGCCGGTATCGACTACCGCCAGGGTCGCTTCGCCGACGCGGCACGGCGATATAACCGATTACTGGAGATCATGGACACGCGGATGAACCCTGACGCCCAGACCGGGGCCGTCGAGAGTCTCGCCACCGCGCGGGTCAATGCCGGCGACTTCACCGGCGCCATCAATGCTGTCGATCGCTGGCGGCCGAGCGGTGAAGGCTTATCGGCGGAACTCAACACGATGCTCGCCAGCATTCGCAGTGCACTCGCCGCCGGCCGACCGATCACGCTGAATCCAGCGCCGTAGTCCCCGCAATCCCCGCTACCACATTCTGATGAATTGACTTAATTGGCGTGGCTCGACACAATGCCAGCGCCGTGAACTTTGGCTTGCTCGTCAGCAACTTCCAAAATTCGGCATGATCTGCGCAACGTCCAGCTTGGGACGCGGCGTCACTCTAACGGTGACTAAGGAGAACTGAATGCCTACGGGTACCGTGAAGTGGTTCAATAAAGTTAAAGGTTTTGGCTTTATTCAACCGCAGGACGGCGGCAAAGATGTGTTCGTTCACATCACGGCCGTCGAGCGTGCTGGCATGGATTCCCTGAACGAGGGCCAGAAGGTGAGCTACGAGCTGATGACTGAACGCGGCAAGACCGCCGCGACCAATCTCAAGGCCGGCTAGACGACGTCAAATCGATTTTCGATCACGAGATCGCGGCAACGGCGGTTCCTGTAGGAACCGCCGTTGTTACTTTGAGAAGGGCGGCAATGCCATAACCATGACACCTGTGACGGTGACGCGCGCGGCCAGTGCGACATTACTGGCCACCAGCATGATGCAGGCGCTGACAGTCGCCGGATTATCGGCGGCGATGCCGTCGATTGCCGCGCACTATGCCGATGTTCCGAACGTCGATTATCTGTCGCGTTTGGTCCTGGTGGCGCCGTCGCTGGTGATCGCGCTGTTTGCGCCCGTTAGCGGCTATATCATCGATCGTTTCGGCCGGATCAAACTGCTGACGTGGTCGATTGTGATCTACGGTCTGGTCGGCGGCGCCGGATATTTCGTCGACGAACTTGAAAGCCAGATCATTCTTCGCGTGCTGATCGGCGTCGCTGCGGCCGGCGTCAACACCGCGGTCACGACCCTGAGCGGCGATTACTTTACGGGCGCCGATCGCCAGAACTTCCTCGGCTTTCGCACCGGTCTCACCAACATGACCAATATCGGGATCAACCTGTGCTCGGGCCTCCTCGCCGCGGTGAGCTGGCGCATGCCGTTCCTGATGTATGCCAGCGTCTTGCTATTGGTGCCGTTCGTGACGCTGTTGCTATTCGAGCCTGTACGGATTTCGGCAGAGACGTTGAAAGCGACGAAACCGGGTCGGATCGTGTGGCCGATCGCATTTCTAATCGGTCTCTACGCGGCATCTTTCCTCCACAACACGGCCTTCTATCTGATTCCGGTGCAGCTGCCGTTTTACATGCAGGCGCTGGGCGCCGACGATCCACGCATGAGCGGTTTCGCGCTCGCCATGGCGTCGTTCGGACTGGCGGTTAGCTCGACGGCATATGCCCCCGTGCGCCGGTGGGCCGGCGGCCCCGAGGCGACGTTTGCCGTCGCCTTCCTGGTCATTGCCATTGGCATGATCTCTACCGCGCTTTCGACGACCGCAACCGCGGCCATTGTTTCGGTGATTGGAACCGGCCTCGGATTCGGGCTGACGTTTGTCAATTTTCCGCTCTGGATCATCGACCGGGTGCCCCTGGAAATTCGCGGTCGCGCTGTCGGCGGCCTCATGACCAGCACGTTCTTCGGGCACTTCTGCGCGCCGTTCTGGAGCCAGGCCGTGGCCGAGCGCTATGGCCTCGGCGCGATCTATTTCTGCGGTGCCGGACTGTGCCTAATTTTGGCGGCGGCCTACGCATTTGCCTGGCGCCGGAACCACCGGAGCGTGGTCAGCACTTAGGTTTTACGTTGGTCAATGGCGCCGGACCGCGCGACAATGCCGGCCCGCCCGGGAGAGTCGCGCATGACCGATCGCCGCACCGCGTTTCTGAGCGTCACCGGCGCCATCGCCGGACTGGCGGCACTGCCCACAGCGAGCGACGCGGCCGATCTGCCCGATCTCAGCAAGCCTGAAGAAAACCTGAGCAACCTCATCCGCACTTCGGCGAGCCTCAAGGAAGAGGATTGCCCCTGGTATTACAACGGCACTATCTACGGCATCGTCGGCGAAGACTCGCCGCGCCCGCTGTATCGGTTCGAAGGCATGGAGATGTACTTCATGCGGCATTTGTCGCCGGGCCTTTACGAGATGATCGGCAATACCGTCACCTTCATGCGCGATGTCGATACCGGCGCGTTTCTGCGCGAATGGAAGAACCCCTACACCGACGCGGTCAACAAGGTTGAAGACGCCATCCAAGGCGGCAAGGCGGGACGCGGCTTCGAGTACTCGGTCAACGGCGTGCGCCCGACGCCGTTCAAGGATCAGTTTCCCGACCAGCCTCTGAAACTGTGGTGGACCAGCACCGGAGACTACGTGTGGCTGCACAACTCGACTGTCTATCCGCCCGGCATGAAGCCGCCGCGCATGCAGCGCCAGACCAATTTCATCCGCCGCGACGAATTCGTCAATCCGAAGATCGACAGCCTCGCGACCACCTTCACGTCGACCGTCTTCATGCCCTGGCCGAAGTGGATGGAGATGGGCGAGCACCCCGGCCATGTGGTGTGGCACGCCTCGGGCGCCAAGCTGAAATCGATCGATCAATTGCCGAAGGAATATCGCACTCGCGCCGAGAAAGATTATCCCGATCGTATGTCGGCGCGTCCCACCTGACCCCCCAACCGGAGACTGACCATGCTGTACTCAAGCCTGTTTGAAACCGTCACCAACCGCCGCCACCTGATCCAGAGTGTCGCCGGCGCAGGCGCCATGGCCGCCGGCATGGCCGGCCTGTCGGTTGGCTCGACAGCCAAGGCGGCGACCCGCGTGCCGATCGACTTCAAAGACCCGGCCCAGAACCTGAAGGCCTTCATCAAGATGACCGCCGACCTCGATGGGACGAAGGAGTCGGTCGGTTGGTTCGGCGGAACCATCTACGGCAATCGCGGCGTCGAGCCGTTGAAACCTCTCGTCGGCGTGTCGGGCGTCGGCATGATGCGGGTCAAGCCCATGGGCGACAATGTCTATCGCGTCTTCAATCGCGAATTCGCCACGTATACGGACCCCAAGACCGGGGAAATTCTCGAATCATGGAAAAACCCCTACACCGAGGAAACGGTCGACGTCGTTCCGATCAAGAACATGATCGTCAATGCGCAGATTTCGCCGATCGTCGAGCAGGATTTCGACGGCCACAAGGTCAAGTTCCCGTTCACCCCGCCGTGGATCGTCCAGACCGACAAGGCCTTCCAGTTGTTCGAAGTCCACGCCGCGTTCCCGAACCCGATGAAGGTGGCCGAGTGGCCGCGCGAGTCGGCCGGCCCGATCAACCGCACCGGCGAGATGTTCAGCCGGATGTGCTCGCTCGCCGAACTCGAGGACCCCGACGTCAGCGCCGCCGATTACGTCGGCACCTGGACTCGCGTCGGACCGTGGCTGCCGTGGATGCTGATGGGTCAGGCCGACGGACACCTGCTCTACCGCAGCTTCATGAATCGCACCGGCCGGGTCGAAAACCTGCCGCCGACGCTGCTGTCGTACATGGAAAAGAAATACCCCGAATTTCTCAAGTCGCCGGGCGATGAGACCTGGGGCAAGCCCAACGACAGCAGCTGGACGGTCTACATGTCTCAGAACAAGCCGAAACCGCCGAAAGCGGGATAGCGGCACGCGATGGCGGCACTGCTCGCGAACATCGTGCTCGCAGTTCATGGTGCCGTCATCGTCTTCAATATTTTTGGATTGATCGCCGTTCCGCTCGGCGCGGGGCGTGGGTGGGCGTTCGTGCGCGTTTTCTGGTGGCGGGCGCTGCACCTGGCTTCTCTGGCCGTCGTCGCGTTGCAAGCCGCATTTGGACGCGCCTGCTTTCTCACGCTGTGGCAGCGCGACCTCGAAGGCGACGATGCCGCCCGGCCGTTGGTTCAAGGCTGGATCGAGGATCTGATCTACTGGGACTTGCCGATGTGGGCGTTCGCAGTCGGTTACGCGACCTTACTGATCTACACCGGCCTCCTGTGGCTCTGGGTCAGACCCCAACGGTCTTGAGAAGCGATTTCGGCGCCGTATTCTTCCACGCCATCGTCAGCGCGCTCTTGGCGGTTATCTTGTCGGTCGCGGGCAAGGCAACCATCGTCCAGCCCTTGAGACCCCACGCGCCGTTGACGGGGCGGAACATTTTCGGTTCGGCCGCGCACAGCATCTCCTGTTGATCGCGCGTCAACTTGACGACACCCGCTTTGGTCTTGGGCGCCAGTGTCGCGAAGATCTTGCCTTCGACACGGAAGTCGGGGTGGCCCATATGCGATCGTTTCTCAGCCGCGGCGAACGACAGCGCGAGCTTCCGGAATTCGCCGACGGTCACGCGAGAGGCTTCAAGGCCGGCATGACCTCGCGCGCGAACAGATCGGTGCTCTTTTTCGTCAAGTCGGCAGGCAACGTTCCGAACTGCAGCATCGAGAGTAGATGCATGAAGCGCATGTCTTTCCAATAATGCTCAATCATCTGCCGTACCGTGCCGGCCGAACCGCAGATGAACATACCGAGGTCGATGGAAATCTCCAGCGTCACGTCGCCCGACACCTGCGCCTTGGCCGCGGCAACGCCCTTCATCGATTCGATCGACGAGTAGCCGGGCGGCAGCAGCATCTCGACCGGCATCTTGAGGAAGCGGTTGCGGAAATTCTCGTAGTGAACTTTGGCTTCGCGGCGGGCGATCTCATCGGTTTCGGCGACGTAGATTGGTAGCGCCCAGCCAAGCTGGCTGTCGCGGCATTCGTAGCCGTAGTAAGCGCACTGATCGCGGTACATCTTCAAATACTTTTGCACCGATTTGATCGGGCTGAAGGTTTGCAAGTACACGTACTTCCGCTTGGGATGCGCCGCCCATTCGATGGTCTCGCGCGAGCCTTGCGACGGAATCCACACCGGCGGATGCGGCTGTTGATAGGGCCGCGGCCAGACGTTGACGTATTCGTGGTTGTAGTGCTTGCCCTGGAAGCGGGTGATTCCGGGTTCGGTCCAGGCCTGGATGATCAAATCGTGCGCCTCGTGGAA
>VGEM01000222.1 GCA_016869315.1 Alphaproteobacteria bacterium
GCGCACACACCTGCATTATGAAAAAGCAACATTCAGCCCCGGCGCGCCATGACCCCAGACGACATCCAAGCCCGCATTCTCTATCGCGACGCGCTGATCATCGTCATCGATAAACCGGCCGGCTTGCCGGTTCATGCCGGCCCACGCGGCGGACCCAACCTCGAGCACTATCTTGATGCGCTTCGATTTGGGTTGCCAAAATCTCCCGCCCTAGTGCACCGGCTCGACCGAGACACGTCGGGCTGTCTTGTGCTGGGCCGACATCCCAAAGCCTTGCGCAAGGCCGGCGCTTTGTTCGCGGCAGGCCGTGCCGAGAAAACCTATTGGGCCTTGGTCAGGGGGCGGCCGAACGCCGATCAAGGCGTCGTCGACCTCGCGCTGAAGAAAGAAACACCGAAGCGCGGCTGGAAGATGGTGGTCGCTGCCGACGGACAAAAATCCGAGACATACTATAAAGTGCGCGGCCAGTCAGGTGACGCGACGTGGCTTGAGTTGTCCCCGCGCACCGGCCGAACCCACCAAATCCGCGTTCATTGCGCGGCGATCGGCTGCCCGGTGATCGGCGATCCGCTCTACGGGCATGATAAGCCGGCCGAACCGTTAATGCTTCACGCCCGATCGATCACCTTGCCGCTGTATCCAAGCCGCCCGCCCATCGCAATCACGGCGCCACCGCCGAAGCATCTGATCGAGCGGCTTAAAGCCTGCGGATGGGACGGGGTCTGATCACTCGGCCGCGGGGAAACAGCGCAACGTCGAACGTGCCGGCATTCAAAACCCCGGCTTCACTTTGCCGAGGAAAGCGATGATGGCGATGATGATGTACAGCGTCATCACCGCGACCAGCGTATTGTTGATCGCGCGACTGACGGCCTCTTCGCGCTCCGGCGTCGAGCCGTGCTGGCCGATTTCCATGAACGGCGCAAAGAACGGGCGGAAGCAAAGGTCAATCGCCATGGCCGCCCAGAATGCGAGCCCAAACAACAAGATCTTCACGGCAAACCAGGTATCCGAGATCGGCGCACCGGTGGCGAGCGAATTGAGCCCGACCACGGTGAACAAGAGGCCAAGCGCCGCCTCGAGGCCAAACTGGATCGTGTTCAGCCGATGCGCGATCGGCTTGCCTTCGTTGGCGAAGGCCACAAACACGATTGTCAGCCAAAAGACGGCCAAGGCCCAGCCGAAGACATAAAGCGCGCCGGTCACGGGATAGAGGCCGAGACCATCGGCGAGATGAAGCCCCACGGGAAAAATCAGCGCGAAGCAGGCTCGCGGGAAACAATCGATGATGAGCCCGAGCCTTAGCAGATTGGCGCGCGTTTCAAACGACAGCTTTGGATTCTTGGCCAGAACCGCGGAGGTAAAAACGCCGACATCCGCGCCGAGCCAGAACACGAACAGCAGAATGTGAATGAAACCCCAGATCTCGACCGACATCGCCACGCTCCCCTTGTTCAGGAATTGAAAAAGGCGACGAGCTCGTCGGCCAACGCCGTGAAATCGCGCGACAGCGCCTTGGCCGCACCCTTCTTGGCGGCGGTGAGCGCTTTTTTGGTCGCCGCCGAATCGGGATTGCCGAGCAACACCGGACACCCAACCTCGGCAAGCTTGGCGAGCGACGGATAGCGAAAGTGCGCGCCGTATGCGGCCTGATAGATGTCGAGGCACTTGAACAGGTCGACCGTGCGGCGATGAATGATGTCCGGCGCAACGTCAGGGTCGTAACTGCGAACAATGTGATCGCGCTTGCGCTTGTACCACGGCGAATAGAGTTCCTGGTCACGCAACATGTTCCACACCCTGATCCAGTGCGCGCCATATTCGTCGAGTTCGATCTTGGGTGTGTAATTGGCGAGGTAGTCGTCGCGCGTCGCGTCGTCGAGAATCATCAGCGTCGGCACGGCAAGGTGCTTGACCAGTCCCGGGTTTTGGACGGCGAATTCGACCCCGACCGCGCAGCCGCCCCAATACCCGAACACGTCGACCTCGGTGTATCCCGCCGCTTTGATGGCCGCGGCCAGGTACTTTGCCTGAGCTTCGACCGTCACAGTCAAACCCATCGGATTGTCTGACTCGCCATTGCCGGGGAGATCGATCGCGATCACCGGCCGTTTGCCGATCAGCGCCTTGGCATGGCGGTCCATCGAATAACTCGAACCGGGGCTGGCGTGGATGAGAACGACGGGCCGGCCCTGCCCGTCCGTGTTTCGCCGGCAATAGAACGACGCACCGTCGGCTTGCACGAAGTCGGCCCAGATGCGGCCGGGAATGGGTTTTGTCTTGACGATCGCCGGTGCTTCGTCGGGTGATGGGTTTGCCTTGATCTCGGCAATGAAACCCTGCTTCGCCTCATCCCGCGTTGCCGGGTTCTGCGTGCGCACGTTGGCCGGCGGTGTCGGCATGAGCTGGTGATAGCTGTTAAGCACGTCGGTCTTGGTGGTCGTGATCACCATGTTGGCTTTCATCGACCGAACGGCATTGGCGCTGTCGAACGTGAAGGCCGGCCGGTAGGCTTTGCGGTAGTTGTCGTCGGCGCGCAGGAATTCCATCACCGCGACTTGCAAATTGGCCGTCGCCGGAATGTCGTAATTCATCCGGCGCGCGGCGTCTTTGCGATACCACGGAAAGAAAATCGACTGCTCGCGGAAGCGCGCCCAGGTCCACGTCAAATGCGAGCCCGACCAGTTGTAGGTGAGTTCGGGGAGATAATTGGCGACGATTTCTGCTTTTTCGGCCGCTTCCATTTGGACGTAACCGTCCATGATCGCGACGGTGACACGATCAGGGTGACGCAGCGCGAGCGCCAGCGAGCAAACACCGCCCGTGTGGAAACCGTAAACGGGCGCTTTCTTGATCCCGAGTTCGGTCAGCAGATTTGCCACACCATCGGCGAAGTCTTCCATCTCCGGCCATTCTTTGTTGGGGAGTGGGTCGGACATGCCGTTGCCCGCCGTATCCGGCGCGATCACCGTATAACCCATCCCGGCCAGTTCCTGGATCAGCGGCTCGTACTCCTTGGAAGAGGTTGGCGACTGATGCAGCAAAACGACCGGTTTGCCGGTGCCAGCGCGCCGATAGTGAACTTGACGTTCGCCCTTCACGGTGGCGAAGTGCCGGGTGATTTGAGCGGCCATGGCGTGTCCCCTCCCAATGGCGTGGAGGGGGCGAGCATACCGGCCCCAAGTCCTACGACAAGCGGCGCAGCTGGCTGACCTGGGTCATTCCGACGGCGGCTGCGATGATCCACTAAGGACGCATCCGACATATATGGAGGTTCACTGCCATGAAACGCGTGTTAATTGCCGTCGACGGGTCGAACCACGCCGAAAGAGCCCTCGCCTACGTCGCCAAGCGCCGTAAAGCCGGCGAGCGGTTGATTGCGCTGGCTCTGAATGTGCAGCCGGCCATTCTGCCGAGCCGGTTCGTGCCAAGAAAGATGATCGAGCAGTACCAGGCACTGGAAGCAGAGAAAGCGCTTGGCGGCAGCGCCAGGAAGAAGACGCTGGCAGACCTCGATGCCGATAGCTACGTCGAGGTCGGCGAACCGGCCGAGACCATCGTCAAATTCGCCAAGAAGACCTCTTGCCATGAGATCGTGATCGGTAGCCGCGGGCTCGGGAGATTGAAGGGGTTGCTGTTGGGATTGGTCGCGACTCGCGTTGCCCAGCTGGCCGATGTCCCCGTCGTCATTGTGAAATAGGCAATATCATAAGGCTGAAAAACCCGGCCCGAGAAACCAGGGCCTGCGGGGCGGCAACAATCCTGCTACACTGAAACGTTCGTTTTGGAGGAGTCGGACGATGGATGGCGATGCAGTCAAGCTTGGACCGAAGGTCCGAACAATTGCGGTCAAACCGGCGACACCCGATGCGCTCGCCCCCTACGGCCGCTTCATTGGGCGCGGCTCGGGAATCAAGCCCGGCGACAGCGGCTATTACGGCGGCAAGGTCGCGATCTCGCGAGTGGCTTTCGAATCAGACGACGACACCTGCCTGAGCGTCGCCACCATCCAACCTCGGCCGTTCGAACTTGAGCATATCGAGCGCCACTACAAGCATACCCAGGCTTTCGTTCCGCTCGGCGGCAAGCCATTTGTCGCCGTATTCGGCAAACCGACATCGGGGGACGAGCCCGACTGGGACACGCTTGAAGCCTTCCGGTTCGATGGCAAGGACGGCTTTTGCATGCATATCGGCACCTGGCACGAGTTTCCTTTCGCGCTCGAGCCCGACACCGACGTGATCGTGATCCTGCGCAACGAGACCACCAAGAATCTCCTCGCCAAGGACGGCGGCGAAGCGCACGGCGACGACCTGTCGAAGCTGAATATCCAGAAGCGCACCGGCGCGGCCTTTAGGGTCGCTGTTTAACGACCTAGCGTCGGCTTACTAAAATCGGCACGCTTTCCTCGCCCATATCTTCGACCAGGCACGACATGCTCTGCGTCGGCACCTTGAACCGGCGCCACCGGCCGTCGATCTTGAATTTGAGATCCATCCAATGCGGCCCAAGCTCGGACCGGACAAAGTAAGCGCCGACATGCTGGACGATGATCTGCCCAGCCTGGAAGCCGGTAATCGTTTGTGGGCTGCCATAGCTGATCTTGCGCACGCCCGGAAACGGGCGCGGGTCGCGCACAGGGCCACGCTCGTGCCGCGTTGTGGGTGATGGCTCGACGGCGGGCGGCAGGTCTTGGTTGGCGCGACCCGGCGACGTCGCGAGCAAGGCCGCGACTGCAAACAGCACCACTGCAAAAACCATCGATGCGCGCATTTGGAGCATCCCTTTTGAGGCCCTCATTTCACGCTCGCTTTGTGTTGAAATTCCGGCATTGGCGCCGCGACCGCCGCGCGGGCAGGACGTGGCGCCAGGGCAGGCCGCGCCCAAGTCCTTGATAAAGTGCCTTCTCGCATGGAGGTCGCCGCCATGGTTCGCGCCGCAGTTGTCGCCGCTGTCGCTTTGTTCGGATTTCCAGCGGCGGCCGATCCGATGTCAAAGGATGACATCGCCAAGACCATGTCTTTGATCGGCCAATGGATGGGCGGCAATTACTCGACCCAGGCCCAGTACGACGCCGATCAGGCCAGCGACAAACCCGACAATGAAAAACATCGGCTGATGTTTCAGCTGTTCAAACGGGTCGACGTGCCGGCATTCGAAGGATTGGTTTTTTTCGAACAGGGCTCGCGCGACGGCTCGGAAGATCCCGACATGATCTGGCGCTCGAGTTTGGTTCACGTGATTCCCGATCCGGCCGGGGGCGTCGTGCGCTATCGGGAGCTTGCGTTCAAAGATCAGGCGCCCTGGCACAACGCCCACAAGACGCCTGCGAAATTCAGCTCCATCACCCGCGACATGGTGACATGGGATGCGAATTGCGACTTTCTGCTCACGCTCAACGCGACAGGCAGCGAAGCCTCGGGCCCCATTCCCCCAAAGGCGTGCAGCCGCAAGAACGAAGGGACCGGTCAGATGATGTACGCCGATGATCGCATCGCCATCCGCGAGGGTGAGTTCGGATTTTTGGGTCGCTATGTGGACGCAGATGGCAATCACATCTGGGGCAACGAGAGCGACGAACTCAACTGTCTGGTGAGGTTCGCTGACTTGCCGTGAATTACATGAACGTCGCAGCCCAAATTGATCGCAGCCATACTCTAAGACGTGAAGCGGCGCCGTATCGCGGAAATCAAGACGACCACGATCAGTACGGCCGTCAACATCATCACCATCGATAGCAGTCTCAGCTTTGTGCCGTGCACAGCGACCACAGTATCAATCGTCTCGGGCATCGCCGCTGGGGCCGCGGCGATGATACGATAGAAAAGGACGTTTTCAGCTAGATCGGCCACGGCCGGAAGAAGCGGCACGACCCAAAACCCCGCATCGTAAACGCCGTCGAGACGCGGCGATTTGAGCCGCCCGAGCAACCAGGCCCACAACAGGACGAGCAACATCCCGTTGAGCGGTGGAAACAAGGTGTCGGCGATCATGAAGTTTCGGTACGCATCGATCGACTGGCGCGTCAGCAGCCCCAATTGAACGCCGATCATTTGCGCCGTTAGCGGAAATTGTATGTCGAAGGGGTCGGCGCCGCCCGATACGGCCTGGTAGGCCGGCATGAAAACAAACCCAAACGACGCGCCAAGCACGGCCGTCAGCGCAAACAAGAATAGGACGTTTCGACCTGTCGCCTTGGTCCGCAGATATCGAGCGATCATATCGCGCCGTGCTAGCCGTTCTTCATGATGATTTTGCCGAAGTGCGTCCGCTCGTGGATCATCTCGTGCGCTCGCGGCAGCTGGCTCATCAGCAATACGGTCGCGACCACGCCCTTGAACCCGCCTGCCGCAAACAGCGGAACCGCCTGCGCCTCGAACG
>VGEM01000223.1 GCA_016869315.1 Alphaproteobacteria bacterium
CATGTCGTGCTGTCGCACTGCATGATCGGTGACCAGGTCGTCATTCATCCGGGAACCAGGATCGGTCAGGCGGGTTTCGGATTTGCGCCGGGGCCCAGCGGTGCGGTCCGCATGCTGCAGCTTGGACGGGTCTTGATCAAGGACCGCGTTGAGCTCGGCGCCAATTGCACGGTCGATCGTGGCGCCTTCGCCGATACCGTGATAGGTGCCGGAACCAAGACCGACAATCTTGTTCACATTGGGCACAATGTGGTGATCGGCGCCAATTGCGTCATGGTCGCCCAGTCAGGCATTGGCGGCAGTTCCACGATCGGCGATGGTGTGGTGATCGGTGGCAACGTCGGAATCTCCGATCATGTCACCGTCGGCGCGGGAGCCAGGATTGCGTCGATGTCGGGCGTGATGCGCGACGTCGCACCGGGAGAAACCGTAATGGGTTATCCCGCCAAGCCGATCAAGAGTTTCTGGCGCGAAGTGGCGACCCTTGGCAAATTGGTGAAAAGGCCTGAATCCTAAGCGGTTCCGGGGATCGAACTGTTTTCGAACTGGCCTTTGCCGTTACCGAAAAATCATCGATAATCAAAGCGTTATTAGGGGGAGTGCACCTATGGACGGCCAGCCAACGCCAGCGGTGGTGGCGGACATCGGCATCGAGCGGATCATGCAAATGATACCGCATCGATATCCCTTTCTGTTGATCGACAAAGTGGTCGAGGTCATGCCCGGCGAGAGCGCCGTCGGGATCAAGAACGTCACCGCCAACGAACCTCATTTTCCGGGGCATTTTCCGACCAAACCGGTGATGCCCGGCGTCCTGATTGTCGAGGCGATGGCCCAAACGGCGGCGGTGATCGTGGTCGCCTCGCTCGGCGCGGCGGCCGAGGGAAAACTGGTCTACTTCATGACCATCGAGAATGCGCGTTTCCGCAAGCCGGTCGTGCCCGGTGATCAGCTTCGCCTGCACTGCAAGAAAGAAAAACAGCGGCTCGGCGTCTGGCGCTTTGCGGGCGAAGCGCGGGTGGGCGACGCGATCGTGGCCGAGGCCACGTTCTCGGCCATGATCATGGATTCCTGAACCATATGCCGAAGATTCATCCCACCGCGGTGGTCGATTCCGCGGCCCGCCTCGCAGACGATGTCGAGATTGGACCTTATTGCGTCATTGGCCCCCATGTGACATTGGCGTCGGGCGTGCGGTTAATGGCCCATGTCCTGATCGATGGCCGAACCAGCTTGGGATCCGGCACCGTCGTATTTCCTTACGCGGCACTTGGTCTCGTGCCGCAGCACCTCAATTACAAGGGCGAACCGACCACGTTGTCGATCGGCGCGGGCGCAGTCGTGCGCGAGCACGTCACGATGCATGTCGGTACGGCGCAGGGTGGCGGGGCCACCGTTGTCGGCGACAACTGCTTCATCATGGTCGGCGCGCATGTTGCCCACGATTGCCACCTCGAAAACAACGTGATGCTGACCAATAGCGTCGCGTTGGGCGGGCATGTGACGATTGGCGAGTTTGCCATCATCGGCGGGCAGTGCGGCGTGCAGCAGCATGTCCGCATTGGTCGACACGCCATGATTGGCGGCAAGACGGGCGTCGATCGCGACATTATTCCGTACGGTTCGGCGCAGGGTAATCGCGCGAAGTTGAGTGGACTCAATCTCATTGGTCTCAAGCGCCGGGGTTTTTCTCGCGACGACATCCAGAAGCTCCGCTCGGCCTACGGGCTGCTCTTTTCGCACGAGGGGACCATGGCCGAGCGCCTCTCTGAAGTTGCCGATCTCTACAGCCATCACGCGGGCGTCATGGATATCGTTCGTTTCGTTCGCGCCGATTCAAACCGCCCGTTGTGCACGCCAGCCTCGGGAAGCAACGGCAACGGCGGCTGACGGTCATCACGGATGACGGCCGGACGGCTTGGGATCATCTGCGGCGCGGGCGCATTGCCGGCGATCGTCGCACTGCAGTGCCAAGATCGGGGATCGATGCCTTTTGTACTTGGCCTTCAAGGTTCGGCTGAGGCCGCGCTGTTCGCGGTCCCGCCCGACGCCTGGGTTGGGCCCGGCCAACCAGGCCGCGCGTTCGCGTTGCTGCATGCCGCGGGCGTTTCAGAACTAATATTTCTGGGCGCCGTCAAACGCATTGCGTTCAGTGGCATCAGCCTCGATTGGCGCGCGGCGATGTTTCTGGCGCGCGTGGCTATTCGATCGTTGGGGGACGACACCATCCTGCGCGCGGTCGCGGCCGAGGTCGAGGCCGAAGGATTTCGCATTGTCGGGGTTAAGGACGTGGCGCCGGCCTGTATGGCACCGGTTGGGGCCCTGGGTCGCGTGTCCTTACCGTCCGATTGCAGTGACCTGATTGCGAAGGGTGTTGAGGCGGCGCGAAGTCTTGGTCGCGCCGATCGGGGCCAGGCTGTCGTGGTTGGCCATGAAGGGGTCGTCGCGGTCGAAGATGAAGCGGGTACCGACGCCCTCATTGCACAGTGCGGATCGCACACCGGTCGCAAGATCTTGGTCAAATGCCGAAAGCCGCAGCAGGATGACAGGTTCGATCTGCCGGCCATCGGCGCGGGAACTGTTTCGGCGAGTGCCCGCGCGGGACTCGCCGGGTTAGCCGTTGAGGCCGGTGAAACCATCATCATTGACCATGCCGCCACCCGGGCCGCCGCCGATGCGGCGGGCTTGTTCGTGCACGGCATCGCCGGCGAAGGCGCATGAGCCGCAATCGGCCATTGGTCTATTTGGTCGCTTGCGAAGCCTCGGGTGACGAGCTTGGTGCCCGGCTGATCGAGGCGCTAAGGGCCGAACGAAACGGCGAAATCGACGTCGTCGGGGTCGGCGGCTGGGCCATGGTCCAGGCGGGCCTCCGCACGCTGTTTGACCCGAGCGAGCTTGCCCTGATCGGTGTATTCGAAGTTCTGCCGAAGGCCGGGCTGGTCTTTCGCCGGGTCGCCGAGACGGTCGATGACGTCGTCGCAAAGTCACCCGACGTTTTGGTGACGATCGATTCTTGGGGATTTACCGGGCGCATTCATCAACGACTGGCGAAGATGGCGCATGCGACGCCGCGCGTTCGCTACGTCGCGCCGCAGGTTTGGGCATGGCGGGCGGGGCGCGCGCGTCAGCTCTCGCGCTGGATCCACCATCTCATGACGCTACTGCCCTTCGAGCCGCCGTACTTTACCGAACATGGCCTGCCCGCGACCTGGGTCGGTCACCCGGTTATCGAAAGTGGTGCTGATCGTGGCGAGGGCGCGCGATTTCGCGCAACGTACGGCATCGATCGGGCGTCGACTGTTCTCGCCGTATTACCCGGAAGTCGAACGTCGGAAGGCAGCCGGCTGCTGCCGACGTTTATTGACGCGGTCGCCCTCGTCGCCAAGCAGGTACCGAACCTCGTCGTTGCAATCCCCACGGTGCCGCAGGTCGCGGAGCGCGTCCGCGCCGCAGCTGGCAATTGGCCGGTCCGTGCGATCGTGATCGACGACACCGCTGGCAAGTTCGACGCTTTCGCCGCAAGTACCGCGGCCCTCGCGGCGTCGGGAACTGTTTCGCTGGAACTTGCCTTGGCCGGCGTCCCGCATGTGGTTGGCTATCGGGTGAATCCGCTCACCGCCTGGGTGGTCAGGCGGCTGCTGAAAACCAAGTACGTCAACCTCGTCAACGTCTTGCTCGATCGGGCCGTGATCGCCGAGCGCCTGCAGGGTGAGTGCCGGCCTCAAATTCTGGCCGATGACGTTGTCCGCCTCATTCAAGGCGCCGACGCGATGAAGGCGGATTTCCGCCAGGCCCTCGCACGACTTGCACCGGCGGGCGAAATCCCGAGCCGGGTTGCAGCGCGGACCGTACTCAGTCTGCTGCGCTGACCGGGTCGAGGGCGTTCAACACGGCGTTGGGCAACGCGGAGTCGTCCCAGTCGGGGCGCGCCACGCCCAGTCGCACGACAATCAGATCGCGTTCCCGGCTGATGTAAATCCGCTGACCGCCGACACCGTCGAAGAACACCATGTCCTTGGCGCGAATCGGTTCCGACGCAGCGGTCGAGAGACCTTTCAGCGCCGGATTATAGTAACGCCGGGCCTGATAGGGGTGTGCCCGCCAAAGCTGGAATCCATAGTTGGGATTGGTGGATGCGGGGGTTGTCATGCTGTCGATCCATTCGGCCGGTAGAATGCGTTGGCCGAGAAATTCGCCGCGATCTTTGACGACGAGACCGAGCCGCAACCAGTCCTCGGCGCGGGCGAGGAATGCCGTGTAGGTGCGCGCCAATCCGCCCCCGCGATCGAGCCAAACGTAGGCATCGGCCGCGCCAAGCGGTGACCATATTTTCCTGGACAGGTAGTCGGCGTAACGCGCTCCGGTCGCTCGCTCGAGGATAAGACCGAGAAGTTGGCTGTTGAGGTTCCGATAGGTGAAGGCCGCTCCCGGCTCGGTCTGAAGCTCGCGCGCCAGGACAAGCCGCTCCGGCGTCAGCCCCGCCAGGAATCGATTGGCCTCGCTGATCTAGCCACCGTCGGTAGAAAATGTGCCGAGGCCAGAGGACATTTGCAGCAAGTTGCGGATGGTAATCTTGCCCTTCGATGAGTTACGCCACTCGGAGACGTATTTCTCGACCGGGTCGTCGACCGAGCCAATCGTGCCGTCGGCGACGGCAGTGCCGATGGCCAGCGCGATGATGCTCTTGTGCATCGACGCGCCGTCGGGCCGTGAGTCCGCCGAAGAGCCCGGCCATGTCCGTTCGAGGACAACGGCACCGGCGTGCCAGATGATCTGACTGTAGCTCTGCATGCGCCCCGCGTAGTCGATCGCGGTGGCGAAGCGTTCAGGGTCGGCGACGTTTCGCGGCAACGGAGTCGGCGTCGGCAATCCGGTAACCCGTTCGAGCGGGGCGTAGACGTCGGTGGCGTCGGGGGCGACGAGGGCGCGATCGACCGTTGTGATCCATCCCGTCGTGATCAATCGCCAGGTATTGCCGACGTACCAGGGGTTCCACCACCACAGGCCGGACGCGGCGGCGGCGATCAGAACGACCAATCCCCAGAGCAGTCCAGTCAGGGGACCATGTTCGCGATGATGGCGCGGTTTGAAGCGGCGCTTAGCCAAAGGCGTCTATCAGCGTCTTGTTCAACTCGGACCCGGCTTCGATCAGTTCGGCTGCGGCCTTGTAATGGTGCGGGGCCGTGCGAAGACCGATGATCTCGCGGACCAGATTGACCGGTTGATCGACGGTTTGGGTGAAAACGGCGACGCCACCGCCGTTCGGCAAGGACCCTGTCAAAGGTTCGGCCGGCCGGAAATCCGGGGTCTTGACGTTGGCGATATTGTTGGCGCGCACCGCCGCCGTCGTCGACGC
Source organism: Alphaproteobacteria bacterium (assembly GCA_016869315.1). Taxonomy (GTDB): domain Bacteria; phylum Pseudomonadota; class Alphaproteobacteria; order Rhodospirillales; family Rhodospirillaceae; genus VGEM01. The sequence continues at coordinate 5,357 of VGEM01000223.1, forward strand.
GGCGTTCAAAGCGCTTGCGGCAATGGGGAGAATGTCCATGGTCGATCATACCTCCGCCCAAGAGGAACGCCTATAGTGGCGTCCGGGTTGCACGGGGGGGCGGCTCATATGCGGGTCGATTTCTATTTCAGCGTCGGCAGTCGCTATTCGTATCTGGCGGCGACACAAATCCCGAGACTGGCCGCCGAAACGGGCGCCACAATTGACTGGCGCCCGCTGCAAAGCCGGCAATTGATCGCGCAAGCGGGCAACGACCCGTTTCGTCCCGAGGTCAAGCGTGGCCAGTATGAACCCCGCCTATCGTCGTCTGGACGCCGAACGCTGGGCCGCTTTTTATGGAATCCCGTACCAAGACCCTGACGGGGATCGCTTCGATTCGTTGCGCAACGCGCTCGCGTGTGTTGCGGCGCGGCTGATGGGTCATGGCGCGGCCTTCGCCGCCGCTTTGTTTGACATCGTCTTTACTGGCGCGGCGGGGTATTCGGATGAGGATTTCGTTGCGGCTGCTGCGCGTGCGGGACTCGATGGACGGGCAGTGATCGGTGCGATTGATACGGCCGCAACCCGCGGCGAGCATCAGCGTGCCCAGGACGATTCAGTCCGTTCAGGCGCATTCGGTGTTCCGACCTTTGTGCTCGAGACCGGCGAGATGTTCTGGGGTCAGGACAGCTTGCCGCTGCTGAGGCATCGGCTTCTCAGTCAGGTCTGATAGTCCAGCGGCTCAATGCTCAGGGTGTCATCCCGGCCGAGCAGCGCGAGAGCCGGGATACATCGGGCAACGAGACCGCGTATCAATGGACCCCGGGTCGCGCCGCGCACGTGCGCGGCTTGCCCGGGGTGACGCCGGAGTGTTGGGACGCGGGTTGAACTACTTCCGCTTCTTGATCGGCGTGAACTCGCGCTTGTTTGAGCCCGTGTAGAGCTGGCGCGGCCGGCCGATCTTGGCTTGCGGGTCTTCGATCATCTCGTTCCACTGCGCGATCCAGCCGGTGGTGCGGGCGAGGGCGAACAG
>VGEM01000224.1 GCA_016869315.1 Alphaproteobacteria bacterium
GAAAATCGCGGATTGAGGTCCACGAATGACTTCGACCCGTTGCAATGAGTCAAAGGTGGCGGTCGAAAGGCTGCCCGAAACGTACACGCCGTCAATGAAGTATGACGCATTGGCCTCGCCGAAAACGTTGGTGCCGGCCTGACCGCGAATGGTCGGTCGGTCGAGACGGCGTCCGAGCTGTGGGATTTCTTTGTAGTTGGGTGTGAACTGCGCCAGATCGTAGACGTTGCCGATGTTTTTCTCGCGAAGCGATTCGATGCTGAAAGCCGTCACCGAAAGTGGCAGGGATTGAGGGTCTTCGGCGCGCTTGCGCGACGTCAGGATGATTTCCTCGATCCGGACGCCGTCGTCTTGGGCTCTGGCAACCGTGTTCGCCTCAACCGCAAGCGATACAAGCCGACGCCGATCAACAGTCCTGCTCGAATGGTCATGGTTTCCCTCCCCAATTGGTGTGCCGCGAGTCAAGCGGTCGATCGTTCAGTCCTGCGACGCCTCGTATCTCTTGAAGCGCATGAATTCGCGCCGGTTCCGCGGGCCGTAAGTAATGTGGCTGGGATCAGGCTCGTTGCGGTATTCGTTCCGCGCGAATTCGATCACATCGCGCGCGATGGCTTTCTTGATCTCCGCCGGCGTAATTCCGTAAACCGGGGCCGCGTTGAGCCCGAAAATCTTCGCGCGAATGTCGTCAGTAAGGCGCGGATAGCCGAACTTTTCCTGGAATTCGTCCGAGATTTGGAACGTGCGGAGCGCCTGAATCTGGTCTTGCGGAGATCCGTACCAAATCGAGTCAGTTCCCCACAGCACGCGATCGACACCAACGTATTTGAGCAGTTTGCCAAGGACGTGCGCCGACTCGTCGGGATTTCGCATCAGGAACCGCCAGGTCGATCCGAGCTCCGCGTACACGTTTGTGTTGTTCGCAGGCGTGATGCCGGCGGCAGTGAGGGAGTCGATGAGCGTGTCGACGCCGGTGCCGCTGCCCTGCTCGTACGCGCCTTCCGGTGTCACGGGGTCGTAGCCGGAGTGATAAATCAAGAAAGTGATGTCGGGATTGGCCTTGGCGGCGGCCCCCACGTCGCTCGGCAATTTGTATTTCAGATTCTTGCGGCCCATGTTCGGAAACGGCAGGCCTTTGTGGACCGCAAGAACCTTGACCCCGGTCTTACGCATGTTGTCGTAAAATTTTGCCGCGAGGTCGCCGTCGAGCCAAAAGCCGGTCTCGTTTGGGCCAAACTGAGTATACGTCTTCCAAGCGCAGATATTCCAGGTCTTTGCGACTTCTTCCATCGCGGCAAGATCGCCGTCGAACGTCGGCATGCACCTGCCATGCAACAGCAATCGCTTGGTTGATTTGAGCGCGGCGACGGTGTCGCGTGTGCGGGCGCCCTCGGAGTACTTGGGCATGAGCGTGTTTTCGCGGGCCGGGCCGAACGAAAGGACCGCGATGTCCGTATCGCTGTCCATGAACACCTCTTTGACAAAGGCGTCGCCCGTCAGGCAGTTGAGGTGGCCGACCTCGGGATCCGGCAGCTTGTAGGTGCAGTTCGAATGGGGGGCAAAGAATCGAAATCCCATACGATCGGGATAGAGGACGCTGTCTTCTCGCCAGGAGCTCAGATCGCCAATGTGGTGTCCCTGGACATCGAAGATGAATTCCTTCTTTGCCCCAACGGTTGCTTGCGCGAGCTGCTGATCAAGCGCGGCTTCCGCCGGTATCTCGTAAAAGCCGCCGCGACGTCCGGCCGCGGCTTGAACTTCATTCAGTGCAAGAAGCGTCGTCGCCGCTCCTGATGCCGACCGCAGAAATGCTCGGCGCGCGCGTGCGCTGTGGCGCGCATTGGCATCGGCGACAGTCAGCGCATGACGATTCGCGAGGTCGCTCGTCCGATCAAGGCGAACGGGGACGAATTCCCCATTGCTGGTCGCATCAATCTTAATCGGCAGCAGCGAGCCGTCTTGGTCCCACCTTTGGCGCATATCCCCCTCCGGCCATCGCCGATTCCGGTATGATCGGCGAGTATTCTTGGCAGTGACGCTGACATATGTAATTACATGTAAATAAACCGAAACCCCAGTTCAGGAAAGCCTTTGATCAAAACTCTCGCACCCGACCGCAGCGCAGACACGGCGCTGTTCCGCTCTGAAGAGCTGATTCCTTATGCTCTCAACCGGTTGCACATGGACATGTGCCTGGTGTGGGTCGAGGCGCTGCGTCCTCATGGCTTGACGGTGCCGCGCTGGCAGGTGCTGGCAATCCTGTCGCTCTTTGACGGCAGTCGAATTGGCTTGATCGCCGAGATGAGCGGGAACGAGCAGCCGCAGACCAGTCGCATCATCGATCAGATGGTGCGTGACAGGTTGGTCGAGCGACGCCCGGCGAGTGAAGATAGCCGGGCGGTCGGGGTTTGGCTCACCGCGAAAGGCCGCGCGCTTTATGCCCGTTTGCTGCCGGAAGCGCACGAGCAAGTGGCGCATCTCTTCCGCAATTTCACGCGGGCCGAGAAAGACGTTTTATTGAAATTTCTCAAGCGGCTGATGCGTGACGTCAGGCCGGAGGCCGGTGGAACTCCGGACTTGAAGCCGTGATCGCCGGCGAGGCGTAAGGTGAGCATGCATGGGCGCATCTGCCTGATCACCGGCACCGCCTCCGGCATGGGCAAGATTGCCGCACGGGAACTGGCGAAACAAGGCGCGGTCGTTATCGGCGTCGATAACGATGCGTCGGCCGGCCGGGCAAGTCGCGATGAAATTGCAACGCTGGCAGGGCACGCCAACGTCGAATTTCTCGAAACGGACATTTCGGACTTTGGCCAGGTCCGCCGACTCGCGGAGCGTGTTCGCGCGACCTTCGGCAAGCTGCACGTCCTGATCTGCAATGCCGGGTTGGTCGATCCAGTCTATCGCGCGAATCCTGAAGGTTTCGAAATCCATCTCGCGACCCATCACCTCGGCCACTTCTTGCTCGCCAATCTTCTGACAGAAACGATGGCGGTCTCGTCTCCGGCCCGGATGATCTTCATTTGCTCCGATGCCCATAAGGCTGGGCCCGGGATCGATTGGGACGACATGGATTGCGCAAGAGTCTGGGCAGGTCGCCCGCTGAACAATCGTGGCGCGTTCATCGCCTACCACCGCGCCAAACTGGCGATGATTTACACGGCTTACGAGTTCGCCGAGAGGCTCATGGACAAGGGCGTCACGGTTAACGCCGTGTCGCCCGGCTATTTCGTCGGCACCAACATCTACCGCAACATGAGGGGGCTATTCGGACTCGGGTGCAGGATTTTGAAACCGTTCTTTACGGATCCTGAGCGTGCCGCGCAGACCTATGTCTACCTGGCCGCGTCACCTGATGTTGCGGGTGTCACCGGCAAGTACTGGGAGTATTGCAAACAGAAAGCCAGCTCGTCCCTGTCGCACGATCTCGAGCAAAGGCGGCGATGTTGGGCGTGGAGCGAAGCCGCTGTAGGCCTAGACTGAATTGCGATGCCTTTATTCGCCGGCGGCCTTCCACTCTCCTGACTGGAAGCCGCATCCGATTTCGAGATTCATCGGTTCGCCAGAATAATAAATGACCCGATTTGCGCCGCGATCGCAAACGCCAATGACCTTTTCTGACGGGCAGGGCTTGGTCGCGTGAACCGCGCCCGAATTTTCGTCTTGCTTGCCGAGCGAGCCGCACTGCGATTCGCTCAGCGGTTCGACGCACACGTTGAACGGGCCGGCAAACTGATTCTTTTGCACTAGCGTACAACTGCCGCGGAATGGCGCATCCTGCGCCATGGCTGAACTGACCACGCCGGCCGCAATGGTCATGACAAGTAACGATCTCATGTACGCGACCTCCTGGTTTTTGACTCGCGTCGTTGATAAATATGTAATTACATATGTCTGGCTGGCGTTCAAGCGAGGGGGCTCCATGTGGATCAAGAAAGATAGAAAAGATCGCGACATCGGCCGTTATTGTCCGATCCCGACGCAAGTCGTCTCGAATGAAGAGTACATTCCGATGCCGCAGACCGCAGACCAACGCAAGGTCGAGCGACGGATTGAGGAGCTGGCCAACGCCTACGCGCAATCGCTGAATGTCGACCGGCGCCAGTTTCTTGCGTCGACCGGCGGTATGGCGGCCGCAGCGGGAACTTTGGCCAAAGAATGAATTTATTTTTGATGTCCAGCTTCACCACGTAAAGGAATCAATTCCCGGCCCCTTGGCGTTCCGCCGAATCGCCGGAATGTTCAATCTGAATCCGGCGCTGGTTGACGTCAAACCGAAGCGCGGCGATTTGCACCTTGAGAATTTTGTCAAAGAAGTGTTCCTCGACTCGGACACGGTGATGGGAATCATCACCGGAGCTCCGCTCGGTGACGAGAACGACAATATCTTGCCCCCGGATCTGATGGTCAGGACTCGCGAAACCATCAACCGCGTCGCCGGATCAAAGCGCATGCTGAGTCACGGCCTTGCCGCGCCCAACAATCCAGGCTGGGAAGATGACGTGACCCGTCAGGCCGAGGTGCTCAAGATCGATGGTTGGAAATGCTATACCGGCGTTCCTGTTCGGCCGTGGCGCTTCGACGACGAGAAAATCGCTTATCCTTTTTTCGAGAAGTGTCTCAAGCTCGGCGTCAAGACTATCTCGGTGCACAAGGGACTCCCAATCGCGGGAACGTCGCCCGAATACTGCCGCCCTTGGGACATCCGCAAAGCCGCGGTCGATTGGCCCGAGATAACCTTCATTGTCTATCACTCGGGTTTCAAGAATCTGACCCATGAAATCAAGGAAGGTAGTTCGGGCATAGGTGCAGACGGCTACCTTGAGTGGACCACCGACATTGTTCGCGATCGACTCGCCGAACCGCGCATGACCAACGTCTATTGCGAGCTGGGTAGCGTGTTCGGCCACACGGCAATTACGCATCCCGAAATTTGCGCGCATCTCCTAGGCCAATTGATGAAGGCCTTTGGTCCCGATCGAATCGTGTGGGGCACGGATTGCATCTGGTGGGGTTCGCCCCAATGGCAAATCGAGGCTTTTCGTCGTTTCCAGATTCCCGAGGCGCTTCAGAGTGCGCACGGGTACCCGGCCTTAACGGCCGTCGATAAGGCGAAGATCTTTGGACTCAATGCCGCCAAGATCTACGGCGTGGATGTCGCCGCGGCACGCAAAGCGCTGCCGGAAGATGCTCTGTCACGTCTCAAGGCGGCCTATCATGACCACGGGCCGGTCCCAAGCAACACCCAATACGGTTGGATCAATGATGGCGCCGCGGCCGGCGATCCGCCATGGCTCAAGACGGCGTGATGAGGGGGCGCCCGCCATGACCATTGAGCCGCGTTCCACTCCGAGACTGTCGGTGAGGCCTCTGTCGGGCTCAATTGGCGCCGAGATCGGCGGCGTCTCGCTCGCTGCTCCACTTGACCCCGGCACAAAAGCGGAATTGCGAAAGGCTTGGCTTACGCATCAGGTGCTGTTCTTTCGCGACCAGGAAATGACGCCCCCGCAGCATCAGGATTTCGCCGCTCACTGGGGAACCCTGACGAAAGAATCGTTCATGCCGGGCATGGCGACAGCGCCCCATGTCATGGTCCAGGAGTATCCCAATTTGTTCGCACGCGAGGTCTCGGACATCACATGGCACACTGACGGCACGTTCTTGCCGAAACCGCCAAAAGGTTCCGTGCTCTACGCACTCGACGTTCCAGACATGGGCGGCGATACCACTTGGGTCAGTCTGACCGCTGCTTATGACGCGCTCTCGGACCAATGGCAGCGATTCCTGTCGGGCCTCAAGGCCGTGCACGACAATGCGCACCGTAATCTAGCGCGAATCATCGAGAAGACCGGTCCAGAGCGATTTGCCGCCATGCGGAAGATGCTGCCGCCACAAGAGCACCCCGTTGTGCGGACTCATCCCGAGACCGGCCGCAAGAGTCTTTTCGTCAACGAGTTGATGACATCGCATGTCGTCGATATGTCACGCGAGGAAAGTGACGCAGTTTTGCGTTTCCTGTTTTCTCATTGCACGAGGCCTGAGTTCGGCGTGCGATTCACCTGGCGAAAAAACTCGGTCGCGTTCTGGGACAATCGCTGCACGGCCCACAAAGGAATATTCGATTTCGGCCAGGCGCATCGCTTGATGCACCGAGTGTCGATTGACGGCGACGATCGCCCGAGCTGAAACGCCGCTCTGCTTACTCACCCACATTTTGCGCGGTGGCCCGGCCACTGTCGTCATGCCGGACTTGACCTGCCTTCGCGCACCACGCTTCTGCAGGCTGATCATCCAGCCCTCCGGAGACACTTGGCGTAGGAGGGTCCGGCATCCAGTGCCCAAGCACTGTTCTTGCGCTTGACCCTG
>VGEM01000225.1 GCA_016869315.1 Alphaproteobacteria bacterium
GTTCAAGGTATAGCCTGGATACGGAGGTTCAAATCCTCTCGCTCCGACCAAAATTTCCATGTGCCCGACCCTGAGGCGTGCGAAGCGGCCATGTCGAGACGCGTTATGCGCCCGCCTCCAGCGTCTTTCTGAACAGAAACGCGTCAATCACATACCGCTCGCGGAAATAGAACCGAAGTGCGTCCACGCGACGGGTTGCCGACGCGAGCATCATCGTGTCGCACGACAGCGCTCGCGCTTTGGCTTCGAGGGCCTTGATCATCGTCGCGCCATATCCTTTGGATCGGTGCGCATCGGCAGTCACGAGATCGTCAATCTCAAAGCGCCGACCGCAATAAGTGGTGAGGAAACTCCGCCAGACACCGAGCGACCGGACTTCGTTCTGGTCGACCAGCTGGATGATATGCGCGCCTTCCGCCGCCATCTGCTCAAGGTGACGGAGATAGTTGCTCTTGATGTTGGGGCAAAAATCGCAGTGCAGCGCCTTGCCTTGCTGCAGGGCGCCCTCAAATTCGCACTGCGTCAAGGGAATGGAATTTCCGGCGGTGTTGACGCGATCGAGAAATCGCAAATCCATGGGCTGACTCCTTGCGAGAGAAAGCCCAGGCGCGCGGCGGAACATGACACCGCGCTCCCCTGTGGTCACTCCACATTCAGCGCCAGTTGCGCGACGCGCGTTGCATAGCAGCCGCACGCCATCAGGACAATGTTGATGCGGCCCGTGTCGGGGCGGTGGTTGTCGCGGTCGGCGCGCTGCCGGTCCGAGCGACTATTGCCCCTTGGCGCGCTTGGCCTTTTCGGCGAGATCGGCGTCCGTCTGCGCCTTGCGAGCCCGGAGCGTGTTGACCGCGGTCTCGAAGTTGGTGCCTTCGACGGCACTCATCGGCGTGTCGCTGTAAACGCTGACGGTCTTGCCGACATAGGCGTCGGACTGTACCTGGTCGAGAATCCACGAGGCGAAGTCGGCGTACATGATGACACGCTGGTTGGGAACCGGCTCGTCGTCGACCGAAATGCGCGCGCCGCCACGTGGCGGCTCGACCATCAACTGACCTGGGCGAAGGACGATGTACCTTAGTCCGGACCGTTTGGTCAGCTCCTCCATCTTCAGCATGTCGTTGTAGGGTCCGCGCAAATTGTAGAGCCAAAGCCCGGACTCGGCCGTCACGTTGGTCGGCTTCGGTGTGTCCGGTTTGTAGCCCGCGGCCTGCATGCGCTTCACCGCCATCGAGCTGCTCACCATCAGCTTGGTGTTGCCCTTCTTCTTCATGGCATTGATGATGTTGGTCGTTCCCTGCGACATCAGGTCGGTCTCGGGCACCTCGACGGTTGGATCGACGACCGGGCCGTACACCGAGATGACGACCTCGTCGCCCTTGCCGGACAGCGCCGATTCGAGCGCCGCCTGGTCGTAGACGTCGGCCTCGACGATGTGAAGCCGCGGATGCTGTCCGAACCTGATGCGGTTCGGGCGCCGCGCGACGGCGACCACGTCATAGCCGCGCCAAATTGCCTGGGGAATCAGGTCGTCGGCGGTGCGCGCCGTGGCGCCAATGACGACGATGCGTTTGCCGTCGCCTTCGGTTGCCGCGTACGCCGCCGTCGCCGAGACCAGCGCCACCGACATACCGAGAAACCCGCGTCGTTCGATCGTGTATCGCATGACCCATCTCCCCGTGCTGTCTTTCCTTTGCAATTCTTCGTCGCGCGCCGCGCGGCCGCGACTGCCGACACCTGCTCAGGTTCGTTTCAGGATCTCCAGCGCCGCGCGTTCGCCCGATTCCATGGCGCCTTCCATGCCGAATTCGGTCGCGGCCGAATGCTGGCCGCTGAAATGAATTCGCCCGTGGGGCTGCCATATGTCGCCGAAGAACCGCGGCACCTGGCCGGGCCCCCAGATCATGAAATCGGCGCCGAGCGCGAATTGATCGAGCTGCCACGAATGCATGTGCACGGCCTTGAGGCGGCCCTTGGCGGCCGGGCGGGCGGACTCGATAGCGTGGATCACCGCAGCCTTGGCGGCTTCGGCTCCGATGCTGTCCATGTAGGTAGCCATGGTGCCGCGCGCGTAGGCGGTGAGACTGGTGACGTCGTCCAGCCGCGCGCCCAGCCGATTGGGCGAGACCATGCCGGCCGGCCCATTGGTCCACATCGACGGCGGCAGGCCGTCGTCCTCCCAGAACTGTTTGGTTGGGACGATGTGCACCTGGGTGCAACGGGCGTACGTCATGGCCTTGACGGCGCGCGCCTGGTTGCCCTTCAGGATCGGATCGAGCTTCAGGGTTTGAAGGACCGGCACGGGAACCGAACACACCGCGAACCGCGCGCGATACACGGTGCCGTCCTGGCAATGGACATCGACGCCGGTGGCGTCCGCGCGCAAACCCTCGACCCGCGTTCCGAAACGGATCTCACTCTTCAAGGCTTTGGCCAGGCCTTCGGGGAACCGCTGATTGCCGCCCTTGACGATCATGTTGACCGGCCCGAACTGCTGCTGGAACCTGATCCAGAAATCGCGCGCGAACACCGCCAGCATCGAGACGTCGTGCGCCGAGTTGCCGTCGGCGAAGTTGGTGTTCACCGCCAGCTCGATGATGTCTTCGGTCGCGCCGTTGATCATCAGGAAATCGTGCAGCGATAGGTCATGCACCCAAAAGTCGGGCGCGTGCCAATCCTCGAGCGACGAAAACGGATTCTTCGCGGCGACGATCTTGCCGGCATACTCCCACGGCATGGTCGCCCGCGCCTCGCCCTTGAATGGATTGCGCGGCGAGTCGAGCCACGCCGACGGCGTAACCACCTTGCCGTCGACAATCAGCGTCCGCCCGCGATTGCGCTGCTGCCGGGGAATGTTGTCCTCGAGCGGAATATTCAGGCGCTCGGCGAGGCCGCGCAGCCGCGGATAGGCGCCGGCGATGGCGTTGGCGCCGCCTTCGGGATGCCCGGGGACGGTGTCGACCGAATAGACCCGCCCGCCGACGCGCCGCTTGCCCTCGAGCACCAGGACATCGAGGCCTTGTTCTTCGAGCAGAAAGGCCGCGTGAAGGCCCGATAATCCTGCCCCGACCACGACAACGTCGGGGCCTGACTGAGCCCGCGCCTGTCCGGCAGCCGCCGCGGCCATCGTGCCCGCGGCCAAGAGGTGGAAGCCGGCGCGCCGAGAAAGCGGTTTCATGAACTGGCCTCCCCGGGCGTCGACCCGTCGATTGGCCCCGGCACGGTTTGGCGCGGCACCAACGCCAGCGCGACGGCATAAACCGCAAACGCGATCGATTCGTTGCGCAGCTCGCTGACCGTGATGGGATCGGTGCCGTCCATCTGCAGGCCGACAACGCGCCCGACCAGCACGAAGAAGATGAAGCTGACGATGACGCGCAAGCAGTTCGCGGTCTGCGAGCGGAAAATCAGGCCGGTCAGCGCCGTGGTCCCGAGGCCGAAAAACAGCGCCCCGACGATGGCCCTGACGGTCGTGACGGCGAGCGGTTGATCGAGCGTGATTCCGAACCGGGCAATCGTTGGGACTGGGTCGAGCAGGTATCTGAAGCCGATCCGGACGTAGAGAATAGTGCCGGACAGAAGAACGGCGCGCGCCAGCCACAACCGAATCACCGCAACACGTGACCCGTCCACGCGCCCCTCCACCCGTATGCGTGCTCGGATCATAGAGCAATTCCCGACAAACTGGCAGTCCGCGACAACCAAAATTGCTATATGACGCGTGTAACGGCCTGGGAGGGCGCATCATGAGGATTGTCACCGCTTCCGCATTCTTGCTGTTGGTGTACGCGGCTTTGGCCCAGCAACCGCCAGCCGGCCAGCCGGAAAACACCGGCCCCAACGCGTCGATCGCGCGCTGGGCGTCCGGCATGTACGCGTACCAGACCGACGATGGTCAGCGGCAGCGCGGCTGGGAACGTTTTCATCTCAACGTCCACCCCGACGGCACGCGCACCATGATCATGTGGCACGACCTGTTCGCGCGCAATTCGCAGTTCAGCGTGATGATGCGCGTCGCACCCGACTTCCGTCCGCTTCAAGCCTTCGCCAACTATTGGACGGTGGCCGGCTATAAGGGCTCAATCACCATCGCCGTCGACGGCGACCGGCTTCGCGTCACCAGCGACGGGCCGTTGGGACAGATGACCCAGGCCGTGCGAGCGCCGCGGAATTTCTCGATCGGGTCGCACCCGGTCTCCGCAGACGGCTGGCACACGTGGTACGAGGATCTCGCCGCCAAGGGTGTGCAGAAGTCGGGACAGATCTACGGCATCGATGCCAGCGCCGACTTGAGCCGGCCCTTGCTCGGCCAATTACGGCCGCACGAATTCGAGATCGTCGGCCGCGAAAAGATCACCGTGCCCGCCGGCACGTTCGACGCGACCAAGTACCAATCCGGCGGCTCGCCCGAGGGCGCCGTCCAGATGTGGGTTGCGACCGAGGATCGCATCATGATCCGCACGCTGATCCCCGGACGTCGCACAGATTACCTCTTGACCGAGTTCACGTCCGGGACCAACACCAAGAAGTGAGGCGGCGAAATCCGATTGGCGAAAGGCGGCAACGAGTCGCCATGCACAAATGATTCAACCGGTTCAGCGCTCTTAAGTGTCAGACACTTAAGACCCTCGGCGGGGTGCTTTGCGTACCAGGTACGCAAGCCGCTCAACTCTTCCTGCGCACGGCTGATCGCACGCCGCTCTAAAGGGCCGCCAGCACCTCGACCGCGGCCCGTTCGGCCGACTCCATCGCCGCCTCCATGCCCCGGGCGGCGAGCCCGGTGGCGTCGCCGCAGATGTGGATGCGGTGATGCGGCGCACCCATTTTCTCCGCGAAGCGCGTGACCTGCCCCGGCCCGAGGTTGGTCCAGTCGCCCGATGAAAATGGGTCGCGGTACCAGGACTTGTAACCGGCGACCTCGAGCTTGCCTTTCGCCGCCGGGCGGATTTTTTCGATCGACGCGAGAACCATCGCCTTGACGTCCGACTCCTCCATCTGATCGGCGCGCTCGGCCTTGTTGCCCAGCATCAGCGCCATCAGGCTGGTGACGTCATTCGGATCATCGCCGCCCCAGGTGGGCATCAACAAGCTGACCGGGCCATGGGCGATGCCCATGCCGGGATTGTAACCGTCGTCGTCCCAAAACTTGGCCTTTGGCACCAGATGCACCTGGGTCACCATTTGCCGCGGGATCGACCAGATCGCAGCCCGCTGCGCGCCGGTGAACGCCGGATCGACATGAATCCGGCGCAGAACCGGAAACGGGATTGAACAGACGATGCGCTCGGCGCGATAGACGGTTCCGTCGGCGCAGCGCGCTTCCGCGCCGGTCTTCGTCGACATCATCGACACGACTTCGCGGCCGAAGTGAATGTCCCGTTTCAAGTGGGAAGCCATTGCTTCGGGCATCCGCTGGTTGCCGCCGGTGAAGACGAACGAGCTCTGAACCCCGTTGTCGACAAAGACCGACCGCCCCCAGAGGTACTCCATCATCACGACCAGCGCCGACACGTCGTGGGTCGAATTGTTGTATTCCCACTTGTGATTGCAGCAGAGGTCGATCAGCTCGCTCGACGCCCCCTGGCTCAGCATCCAATCGTCGAACGAGACGTCGAGGTGGGCGAACTGCGGATCGAGCCAGTCGAACGGCGTCGGCAGCGGCACGTGATCCTTCATGAAGCGTCCGTAGTAGCGCCACGGTGCGTCGGTCTTGAATTCGCGCGGCAGCACGTTGGCGGGATGGTCGGGCCACTGTTTGATCGGCACCAGCTGATCGCCGATGACAATCTCAAGACCGCGCAGATAGGATTGACTATTGGGCTTGTAGGCGGCGCCGTAACGCGCTGCGGCGTCGCGCAGCCGTGCGTAGCCGGCGCCCATGGTGTTGGCGCCGGCTTCGGGGCTGCCGGGAATGTGGTCCAAAGACAAGACACGCCCGCCAACGCGGTTGCGCGCCTCGATGACCTGCGCGTCGACGCCTTGTTCCTGTAGCAGCAGAGCCGTTTCGAGCCCCGAAATGCCGGCGCCGATGACGAGCACCTTGGCCTCGTTTTGGGCGCGCGCCGTCCGCGCGTGGACCGCGGCGGAGACCGCGCCCACGATCAGAGCCTTGCGCCGATCAATACGTGGTCTCGACATGACAAATCCTCTCGGTACCGTGAGCGCTGCAGAAGACATTTCCGCCGCGCCTCACGGCGGCAACTTCAGATCCCTCAGAATCGGTATCCGATCCGGCGACGGCGACGGCTTGATGTTTCGCAAATTTGCTCCGAGACCCAACTTTGGAGCGCCGGAGGTTAGATTTTTCCGGCTTGGTCATGATGGCGGGCTGGTTGCGCCATCGTAGTTCAGCAACGTTATC
>VGEM01000226.1 GCA_016869315.1 Alphaproteobacteria bacterium
TGCCGAACGGCGGCAGCCTCGTCACGCTCTCCTACATCGGCGCCGAGCAGGTGATACCCCACTATAACGTGATGGGCGTCGCCAAGGCGGCTTTGGAAGCAAGTGTCCGTTACCTCGCGGTGGATCTCGGACCCGGTAAGATTCGCGTCAATGCAATCTCGGCAGGCCCGATCAAGACGCTGGCGGCTTATGGCATCGGCGATTTCCACTACATTCTCAAGTGGAACGAACTCAACGCGCCGCTCCATCGCAATGTCACGATCGAGGAGGTTGGCCGGACCGGTTTGTACCTTCTCAGCGACATGTCGAGCGGCGTGACGGGCGAAGTCCATCACGTCGATGCCGGCTATCACGTTGTCGGCATGATGGATGTCCGCTCGACCAAGGGTATCGGCGAAATGATCGAGTCGTTCAACACCAAAGGATAAACCGACCGCTTCGCGCGAGCGTCGGATGAAAGTTCATCGGCGATGTCGTTCAACACCTTCGGCGTGGTGTTTCGCTTCACCACATTTGGCGAAAGCCACGGGACCGCGCTCGGATGCGTTGTGGACGGCACGCCACCGGGCATCGCCCTCAGCAAATCCGATATCCAGCCCTGGCTGGAAAAACGCCGTCCCGGCCAATCACGATTCACGACACAGCGCCAAGAGCCGGACGCGGTCAAAATTCTCTCGGGCGTGTTCGATGGCAAGACCACCGGCACGCCGATCGGACTGTTGATCGAGAACGTCGACCAACGCAGTCGCGATTACGGCGACATCGCGGAGAAATTCCGGCCTGGCCATGCCGACTATGCCTATTGGAAAAAGTACGGCATCCGCGACTATCGCGGAGGCGGCCGACAATCCGCGCGCGAGACGGCCATGCGCGTTGCCGCCGGTGCCATCGCTCGAAAAATTCTCGCCCACCGGCTAGGCACAGCCGCCGGCGTACGCGGCGCATTGATTCAGGTCGGCGATCGCAAGATCGATCGCACCCGCTGGGATTGGGCCGAGATCGATCGCAATCCACTGTTCTGCCCGGATGCCGCAACCGCCAAACTGTGGGAAGACGATCTTGACGCCGTACGCAAGACTGGCTCGTCATGCGGCGCTGTTGTCGAAGTGGTTGCCGATGGTATTCCGGCCGGCCTGGGCGCGCCGGTGTACGGCAAACTCGATGCCGATTTGGCGGCCGCGCTGATGAGCATCAATGCCGTCAAGGGCGTTGAGATCGGCGACGGGTTTGCTACAGCCGCAATGTCGGGCGAAGACAATGCCGATGAAATGCGCGCCGGCTCCAGCGGCACGCCAACGTTTCTTTCCAATCACGCCGGCGGTATCCTCGGCGGCATTTCGACCGGCCAGCAGATTGTCGCGCGCATGGCGGTCAAACCGACCAGTTCGATTCTGACTCCCCGCCGCACAATCGATGTTCACGGCCGGGAAACGGAAATCGTGACCAAAGGCCGGCACGACCCCTGTGTCGGCATCCGCGCCGTGCCGATTGCCGAAGCGATGATGGCAATCGTGCTGGCCGACCACGTGATGCGCCACGAAGCCCAATGCGGGCCGCTCGCCCGCCCCTGATGAGGTGATAATGCGTTTCCTCGGCAAACTCCTTGTGGGAATTCTCGCCAGCATCGGATTCACTGTCGTGGTCTCGATCGCGATCGGTGCTTGGCTTGCCTTCGAGTACGGCGGCGACGCGGCACAGCCGATGGCCGCCGTGCCCGGCAAGATGGTCGTGCACGTGAACCTCGATGAGGAACTGTCCGAAAGCCCGCGCCGCGGGTTCGACGGTTTCAATTTTCGGCGAAGCGGAATGACTCATCAAAACGTCTTGATCGCCATCCGTCGGGCCAAGGCCGATCCACGCGTGGTGGGATTAACCGCCTCGATTAGCGGCCAAGCCCACGGCCTCGCGCAAATTCAGGATCTGCGCGACGTCATCGCCGACTTTCGCAGCTCGGGCAAGAAAGCCTGGGTGTATTCGGAAACCATCGGTGAAGGCGGACCGGCGACACCCGCGTACTACCTTGCTTCCGCCTTCGACGGCATCTGGGTGCAGCCGTCCGGCAATGTCGGACTTGCCGGCATCGGCATAGAACAGCCGTTCTTTAAGGGGTTGATGGACCGTCTTGGGGTGAAGGCAAACGTGATCCAGCGCAAAGAGTACAAGAGCGCGATGGAGAACATGACGAACAGCGAAATTTCGCCGGCCAACAAGGAGGCACTCTCGGTGTTGCTCGGTTCGATCTTCGAGCAAATGGTCGCCGGCATTGCCGAACGACGCGAGGTGTCGGCGGACCGCGTTCAGCAACTGATCGACCGCGGGCCGATGATGGCCAACGAAGCTCTGGATGAAAAGTTGATCGACCACATCGGCTACCTCGACGAGTTTGATGAAGCCGTCGACGACGAGTTCGCGGCCGACGAGATTGTCGAGATTGCCGAATATGCCGGCTTTCCGCCGCCCCCCGATACACCAAAGGCAACCAAGCGAGTCGCCGTTGTCCATGCCATCGGCGAAATTTTCCGTGGCCGCGACGACGATCCGTTTTCGAGCGGCGAAGGAATCGCCTCGGAAACGACCGCCAAAGCGGTGCGCGACGCGGCCGAGGACGAAGACATCGCTGCGATCATTCTTCGCATTGACAGCCCCGGCGGCAGCTACGTTGCCTCGGACACGATCTGGCGCGAGGTGGTGCTGGCCAAGGAAGCGAAGCCCGTGATCGTCTCCATGGGCAACACCGCCGCCTCGGGCGGCTATTTTATCGCCATGCCGGCGGACCGCATTTTCGCGCAGCCGGCGACAATCACGGGTTCGATCGGCGTCATCATGGGCAAACTCGTGTTCGCCGGCGCCTTCGACAAACTGGATGTCAACTGGGAGCGTATTGCATTCGGCGAGTCGGCCGGAACATTCAGCGCCGTCAGTGAGTTCACGCCAGCGGAACTGTCGCGTCTCAACGAGATGATCGACGCAACCTATGCCGATTTCACGACCAAGGCCGCCAAAGGCCGCAACAAGGAGGTCGCTGACCTTGAAAAGTCGGCCCGCGGCCGGGTCTGGACCGGCGCGGACGCGCTGCAAGCGGGCCTCGTCGATGAGCTTGGCGGTCTGACCCGCGCCATCGACTACACCAAAGAGAAGCTAGGTGTTGCGGAGGAAACCGTGATGCTGATCCCCTTCCCCAGGCCGGAAGACCCGTGGAAGGCCGTGCTGCGCGCGTTCGAACAAGGCGATTTGCCGTTCGGTCTGATGAGCGCGCTAAGGATCATTGGCGAAACTGCCGCCGCGCTGGCGCCGCTGCGAAGCGAAGCAAGGGCGCTAACAGCAGGTGGCATGCGCGCCTACACCGAGCCGATCACAGTCAACTAGCCGTTATGTGCCAGGCACATAAGGAAGGCGTGCGGCGGCGATCAGGAATTCGACGTTGCCTTCCGGGCCGGTAATCGGACTGGGAGTGATGCCGAGCACCTGCCAGCCGGGCTGGGCCGCGAGCCAGGCGCGGATCGTCTCGCAGACGTCGGCATGGACCGCGGAATCGGATACCACGCCCTTCGGCCCGACTTTTTCGGGCGCCGCCTCGAACTGCGGTTTGATCAGCGCGACGAGCCGCGCACCCGGCGCCGCAAGCGCGAGGGAAGCCGGCAACACGGTCCGAAGGCCGATGAAACTCGCGTCGCAGGCAATGAGATCGATCGGCACCGTCACATCCGCGGGCGTGAGGGCGCGGGCATTGGTGCGCTCAAGCACCGTCACGCGCGGATCGTCGCGGAGCTTCTGGGCGAGTTGCCCGTAACCGACGTCGACCGCGAAGACCTGCCTGGCGCCGCGCGAAAGCAGCACGTCGGTGAACCCGCCGGTCGAGGCGCCGATGTCGACACAAATCAATCCCGCCGGATCGATCTTGAAGTGATCGAGGCCATGCACGAGTTTCAGCCCGCCACGCGAGACCCAGGGGTGTTCGCGTCCGCGAATCTCGAGTGGAAGATCGTCGCTCACGAGATCGCCGGGCTTCGCCATGCGCCGCGTACCGGCGAACACGCTGCCGGCCATGATCAACGCCCGCGCCTTGGCGAGATCGCTCGCCAATCCGCGCGCGACCAGCAGGGCGTCGACGCGCTGCTTCGCCACTTTGATCAAGCCGAGAGGACCGCCTGGGCGAGATCTCGTCCGGCATCGATGCCGAGCGCACCCGCGGCAGCGGCGGCGATGCTGTAAGCCGACAGCCCGGCCGCGTCGATCTGCTCTTCCGGCTTGGCGTGGTCGAGGAACCGGTCAGGCATCGTGAGCGTACGAACTTTGAGCCCCCGGTCGAGCCGGCCGCTGGAGGCAAGGTAGGTCAACACCGCCGCACCGAAGCCGCCCTGGGAGCCTTCCTCGACCGTGATCAACACCTCATGATGATCGGCGAGACGGCCGATCAGGTCCGTATCGAGCGGTTTGAGAAATCGCGCGTCGGCAACGGTGGTCGACAGACCGCGTGCAGCCAGCGCCGTGCCGGCCTTGAGACAAACCGCGAGCCGCGTCCCGATGCTGAGGAGCGCGATCGAGGTCCCCTCTTTGAGGACGCGCCCCTTGCCAAGGGGAAGCACTGCCCCCCGGGCCGGCAGCGCAAGGCCTGCGCCTTCACCGCGCGGATAGCGGAGTGCAATCGGCCCCGTGTCGTGCGCAGCGGCGGTCGCGACCATGTGCATCAGTTCGAGCTCGTCGGCCGCGGCCATGACGGTGAAATTCGGCAGGCAGCCGAGGTACGCAAGATCGAAAGAACCCTGGTGCGTCACGCCGTCGGCGCCGACGTAGCCGGCACGGTCGAGCGCGAAACGCACCGGTAAATTCTGCACGGCAATGTCGTGCACCACCTGATCGTAAGCGCGCTGAAGAAACGTCGAGTAGATCGCGCAGAACGGCTTGTATCCCTCGGTCGCGAGTCCGCCCGCGAACGTCACCGCGTGCTGTTCGGCAATGCCGACATCGAAACTCCGGTCCGGAAATTTGTCGGCGAACTTGTCGACACCGGTGCCGCTCGGCATGGCCGCCGTGATGGCGACTACCTTGTCATCGGCTTCGGCCTCGGCGATCAGCGCCTTGGCAAAAACCGACGTGTACGATGGCGCTTTCGCCTGGGCCTTGACCTGCGCGCCCGACACGACGTCGAACTTGGTGACGCCGTGGAATTTGTCGGCGGACTGTTCGGCCGGCGAGTAGCCGCGACCCTTTTGCGTTACGACGTGAACCAACAACGGTCCGTCGACTTTCGAATCCCGCACATTGTTGAGCACGGGAACCAAATGTTCGAGACGGTGGCCATCGATCGGGCCGACATAATAGAAGCCCAACTCCTCGAACAGCGTACCGCCGGTGACCATGCCGCGGGTGTATTCCTCGGCCTTGCGCGCCGCCTCTTCCAGCTTGCGCGGGAAATGCGAGGCGAGTTGTTTCATGGCTTGGCGCAACGTCAGGTACGGCTTCGACGACAGCAGGCGCGACAGATAAGCGCTCATGGCGCCGACCGCCGGCGCGATCGACATATCGTTGTCGTTGAGAACGACGATCAGTTTGCTCTTGAGCGCACCGGCGTTGTTCATGGCCTCGTAGGCCATGCCGGCACTCATGGCGCCGTCGCCGATGACGCAGACGACGTGATTAGTCTTGCCGCCGAGATCCCGCGCCACCGCCATGCCGAGACCGGCGGAAATGGATGTCGAGCTGTGGCCGGCGCCAAATGGATCGAACGCGCTCTCGGCGCGCGACGTGAAGCCCGACAGTCCATCCTTTTGCCGGATCGACGACATCCGCGCCCGGCGGCCGGTGAGAATCTTGTGCGGATAGGCCTGGTGACCAACATCCCAGATCAGTCGATCGGCCGGTGTGTCGAAGACATGGTGCAGCGCCACCGTGAGCTCGACAACGCCGAGGCCCGCACCCAAATGGCCGCCCGTGCGGGACACGGCGTAAATGGTCTCGGCGCGCAATTCGTCCGACAGCGTCGTGAGCTTTTCGAAATCGAGCGCCTTGAGATCAGCGGGACTCGAAACCTTGTCTAACAATGGCGTTTGCGGCGCGTTTGGCATATCGGACAACGTCTTGCTCTGATTTTTTTTCGCTCGTTAGGCGCGGCGGGCGATGACGAATTCGGCCGCCTGCCGCAATCGATTCGCACGCCGGTCAAACCCAGCCAAAAACCCAAGAGCCCGGTCGCAGAGCGAGCGAGCGTGAATTTTAGCACCTTCCAATCCCAGCCGGGAGACAAAAGTCACTTTGCCGGCCGCCACGTCTTTGCCGGTTTTCTTGCCAACATCGGCCGTTGTGC
>VGEM01000227.1 GCA_016869315.1 Alphaproteobacteria bacterium
GCCACCAACGCGAACGCCGCCCACACCACGTGGAACGGCCGGCCGTTAAAGAATTTCTGCTGATGAAAAACGATCCACCGGCACAGCATCAACATCAGCGATGTCGAACCCAACGGCGTCCCGATCAGAAGATCCTCGAGCAGGCCCACGGCAAACGCCGAACCGTACCCCATCGCTTTGGGCCGATAGACGCTCCAGAAATAGATCGCGATCAGCGACAGCATCGGCGCGACCGGCGCGTAACCTGGCAGGTAGGTCGGCGTCAGCCCGAACAGCATCAGAAACATCGCCAGGCTGAACGGCACCCACTGGCGGGCGGCTTGATCGAATTTCTGCCAGAGGGACTGATGCATGGTTCAGCGCTTCTTGGCGGTTTCCAATTCGCCCAAGATGCCCTCGAGGCCAAAGTCGACCACGCGCACTTGAGTGAGTTGATCCCGCGCGACATACGGTTCGATTTCAATGATGCCGTCCTGATTGCGCACGACGCGCCCAACCGGCAACCCCGGCGGGAACGCCTTGCCGTCGCCCGACGTCACCACTTTGTCGCCCGGCTGAATGGCGCTCTTGCGGCCGATGTAGAGCAATCGCGGACGCAGGCCATTGTCGCCCGCCATGATCGCCCGGCTACCGGTTTCACCGACCAGCACCGGGATCCGCGAGTTGATATCGGTGATCAGCAGAACGCGCGCCGACCGCAAGCCGGCCTGGGTCACCCGACCGACCAGCCCCTCGCCTGTCAGCACGGTATCGCCCTTGTTCACGCCCTTCGAGGTTCCGCCCATGATCAAGACGCTCTGCGCAAACGCGCCACCGGTGTCGGCTACGACACGCGCACTCACCGATTCGGCCGCGGGTTCGGATACGGTGTTGAGCAATGCCTTGAGCGATCGATTCTCGGCCTCTAGCTTTTGGGCGATCGACTGCCACTGCAGCAATTGTTCGTTGGCAACACGCAGTTCGGCATTTTGCTCGCGGATCGCCGCCAACTCACGAACGTTGGACGTCATCTGGGCGATGGCCGCGGCCGGCTCCGACATCAATCGCAGGATCGGGACGACCGCATCGCTGATGGCAATACGCGCGCGCTCGACCAGCACGGAATCGGCCTTGCCGATCAGCATCAGGAGAAACGTCAGGCCAATCAGCGACAGGAACGCGAAGCGCTGCAGCAGCGTCTTCAACGTGCCGAGGCGTGTGATCTGTCCGGTCGCTGGCCGCACCATGTCTTCTCATCCTCCGCCGGAACAGGGTCCGGCGGCCAGTGTCAGTGAATCGCTGTCAGCACTTCGTTGTCAGTACATCGTCGTCAAAACGTTACGCAGTTTCTTCGATTCTTCGAGCGCGCGACCCGTACCGAGCACAACGCAGCTCAACGGATCGTCGGCAATCGAGACCGGCAACCCCGTCGCATGCCTCAGCACAAAGTCGAGGTTGTACAGCAATGCGCCACCGCCGGTCAGAATAATTCCCTTATCGACGAGATCGGCAGCCAGTTCGGGCGCGGTGTGTTCGAGCGCCACCTTGACCGCGTCGATGATGGCGGTGACCGGTTCGGCGAGCGCTTCGGCGACCTGACGCTGAGTGATGACGATTTCCTTCGGCACGCCGTTCATCAGATCGCGGCCCTTGATCATCATGGTTTTGCCATCGCCGTGTTCGGGCGGACAGGCGCAACCAATTTCCTTCTTGATCCGCTCCGCCGAGCCCTCGCCGACCAGCAGATTGTGATTGCGACGGATGTAGTTGATGATCGCTTCATCCATCATGTCGCCGCCGACGCGCACCGAACGCGCGTAGACGATACCGCCCAGCGACAGCACCGCGACCTCAGTGGTACCCCCGCCGATGTCGACCACCATGCTGCCGGTTGGTTCCGTCACCGGCAAACCGGCGCCGATCGCGGCCGCCATGGGTTCTTCGATCAGAAATACCTTTCGCGCGCCTGCCGCTTCGGCCGATTCCTGGATCGCGCGGCGTTCGACAGCCGTTGAACCCGACGGGACGCAGACAATGACAAGAGGCGCCGCGAAACTGCGCCGGTTATGAACCTTGCGGATGAAATGCTTGATCATTTCTTCCGCAACTTCGAAGTCGGCGATGACGCCGTCGCGCAGCGGGCGGATGGCTTGGATATTGCCGGGCGTGCGGCCCAGCATCTGCTTGGCCTCGTTGCCGACCGCCAGCACTTGCTTGCGGCCCTTCACTTCAGCCAGCGCCACGACCGAGGGCTCGTTCAAAACGATGCCCTTGCCCTTGACGTAAACCAGCGTATTGGCGGTGCCGAGGTCGATCGCCATGTCGTTCGACAGCCACCCGGTCAAACGTGCAAACATCCGATTCTTCTTCCTTGTTGTCGCCCCGTTGGGGGTTTGTTGTTGTTCCTGATCTCGCGGATGCCGCTGCACCGGGGTCTCCAGCGCAGCGGCGATCCGTAACTAGGTCTTCATCCTCGCGATCCGCCTTAGGCCGATGCCGGCAACGGCGCCGGCGCTGCCTTTTGGCGTTTCACGAGCAGCTTATTGAGCGCGTTGATGTAAGCGCGCGCCGACGCGACCAGCGTGTCGGTATCGGCGCCCTGCCCCATCACCGTCTTGCCGTTCTCCTCCAGCCTCACCGTCACCTCGGCCTGCGCATCGGTGCCGCCGGTCACGGCGTGCACCTGGTACAACTGCAGGCGTTGGGTATCGGTGGTGAGCTGCTTGATCGCGTTGAACAGCGCATCGACCGGACCGTCACCGATCGCGACCGTCGATTTCACGACGCCGTCGATTTCGAGCTCGATTTCGGCGCGCTGCTTCGCGATCTTGGTGCCGGCGACGATTTCAAGCGACACGAACTTGATACGGTCGTTTTCGCGGATCACCGCGTCGTCGACCAGCGCAACGATGTCGTCGTCGAAAATCTCTTTTTTCTTGTCGGCGAGATCCTTGAAGCGCTTGAACGCATCGTTGATGGCGTTGTCGCCCAACTCGTAGCCAAGGTCCTTCAGCTTGGCGCGGAAGGCATGACGGCCCGAGTGCTTGCCCATGACGAGGTTCGACTTCCGGAGTCCCACCGACTCCGGCGTCATGATCTCGTAGGTCTCGGCGTGCTTGAGTACGCCGTCCTGGTGAATACCAGACTCGTGCGCGAAGGCGTTGGCGCCGACGATCGCCTTGTTCGGCTGCACCGGAAATCCGGTGACGGTCGAGACCAGGTGCGACGCCCGCGTGATCAACTCGGTGTTGATGCCGGTGTCGAACGGCATGTGGTCCTTGCGCGTCCGCAAAGCCATGACGATCTCTTCCAACGCGGCGTTGCCGGCGCGCTCGCCAAGGCCGTTGATCGTGCACTCGACCTGACGCGCGCCCGCTTGGACGGCGGCCAACGAGTTGGCGACCGCGAGGCCAAGATCGTTGTGGCAATGCACCGAAATGATTGCCTGATCGATGTTGGGAACACGGTTGAACAGCATCTTGATCAGCGCGTTGTATTCGTCCGGAACGGTGTATCCCACGGTATCGGGGATATTGATCGTCCGCGCCCCCGCATTGATCGCCGCTTCGACGCAACGGCAAAGAAAGTCATGCTCCGTGCGCGAACCGTCCTCGGCCGACCACTCGACGTCGTCGGTGTGCTTGCGCGCCCGGGTCACGCTGTCGATGACGGCTTGATAGACCGCTTCCGGCGCCATCTGAAGCTTGTACTTCATATGAAGCGGCGAGGTCGAAATGAACGTGTGAATGCGGCCTCGTTTCGCCGGCCGGACCGCCTCGGCGCAACGATCGATGTCGCCCTTGGCCGCGCGCGCAAGTCCGCAAACGATCGACTCCTTGATCTCGCGCGCAACGGCCTCAACGGCCTCGAAGTCGCCCTGCGAGGCGATCGGGAAGCCGGCCTCGATCACATCGACCCGCATTTCTTCCAAGATGCGGGCGATGCGAATTTTCTCTTCTTTGTTCATCGACGCGCCGGGGGACTGCTCGCCGTCCCGCAAGGTCGTGTCGAAGATGGTGACGCGATTGGTGTTCATGGTTGTTCTCTCGACATGTGATTTCTGGGTTGCACGTCGAGCGACTGCAGACTTCATTCCCCAAAGCGCCGGTCGCTCGGACGTGAGCAGCGCTCAGGGGCGATGAAGTCGAAGTCCCAGGATGTCGAGAAGGAGCGCCCCAGCAACACGATATCCACAGGCAAACGCCGACACTGCCCGACGCGTTGCCGGACGGCTCGATGTTGCACTGCGGAAGACGGCCCAGGACACCCGGTGATCCCTTTTTCCAAGCCGCGATTTATGCCCACAAATCAGCGGCTTATTCTAGGACGTTCCTAGTCTTTTTCTAGGCCGCTGATCAACAAATTTGCGGCAGCAGTGGTTAAGAAGCGGTGAAGCCACCGGCATACAGCGGCGGCATGAATTTGAGCCTGAGGCAGCGTGGCGCTCTGCCTCCAGCGCCAAGAACCGCATGGCCTTGGGCAACCCAGCCCGGAAAAACCACCAGTCCCAAGCGCGGAAGCGCCAGCGTCTGCACAGGATCAGAGGGCGCGGAGGTCCCCGGGATCATTTCGGCACCGTTTCGGGGGTCGAGAAAGGTCAGCACTGGCGACCTTTCGTCGCCCGGGTCAATGCAGAAGACACCGGTCATCACCGCCCCTGGCGTGCGGCGCGGCGTCCGACTGGCGTCGTCGAGCACGTTCTCGGTGACCACCAGTTTGAGGGCCGGAAGCTGTTCTTTTGGCCGGCTCATGTCGGCAAGAAGGTCGCGACCGGCCTGTTCGAACCACGCCGTCAGCCGTGGCGTGACCTCCCGACCAAGGCCTTCCTCCGCCTCGGGTTGATAGCGCCGCATCAGAACCGGGGTCGGCCAAAAAAAGCGCACAGCACCGACCGTCATCACATCCACCTGCGTCATGGCAGCTCGGCGACATTGAAGGCGACGGAGATTCGGAGGTCTGGGCCGGCATGAGGCCGAACGCCATGTAAGAGCCACGACGGAAACATGACCATGAGGCCGGGTCGTGGCGGCACCAGGTTTGAAGCGCCGAGTGACGCCAACCCGACATTGATCCGCCCGGCGCCGTCCCGCGGATCACGGAGTTCGAGTTGGCCGCTGTCGGCAACATCGCCCACCATGCCGGTCGACACATAATAGACCCCCGACCACGAGTGATTGCCATGCTCGTGGGCCGCGTTGCTGTCGCCCGCCCGATTGGCGTTAGCCCACGCGACAATTCTGAGCTGCTTCGGAAGGGCTTGATCGGGCGCGACGACGCGACATAGCTCGCGGACGCCGGCCGCGATCCATTCCTTAAGTTGTGCCGGCGCGGAACCGGGCCAGGTCAGAAGATCATCGTCGGAATGCCAGCCACCGATGTTGCTGCGAACGCGGCTCGCCGAGGTCGTCATCCGTTCGCGCACCAACCCTTCGAGGTCGCGATTCACGCCCTCACAATCCGGCCAGCGATACATCAAGACCGGCGTCGCCCACCAATGGGCGATACCGCTGCGGTCACTCGCTTCGAAACCAACAGAGGAACGCGAAGGATTCATCATGACGTGGTATCTTGACGGCATGAAGCGCCGTCAGGCGCCGCAGGCTCGGGTGGAAATGACGGACCGCGTGATCTTGATCTTTCGGGGCAAGCTGTCCAGGGTCTTGTGCGGTCCGTCGCCAATCGTCATGAGACACGGTCGTGGGTGAAGTTCAAGTTTCCGTCGCCGTCGCGCTTGCCGCCGTGGCTGCGCTGGTCATCGCGGCGGGGGCCCTGCTGTGGTGGCAGCATCGGTTGTGGCGCGTCGCCGAGCGCGCGCGGGACACCGCCCGCGCCAAGGCCGAGATGGTCGACGCCATGCTCGAAGCGGCACCCGAGGGATTCTTCGTCTGGGGGCACGGCGCCGGCGATGATGCCAACGGTCGATGCTCGCGACGCCTCGCGGTGCTGCTCGACTTGATCCGAGGGCGCGACTCAACTTTCGACGACGTGGTCGAGAGTCTGGAAGCCCTGTCGCAGACGACGCTGCGCGACGCGATCGAAGCTCTTCGCACAACCGGGGTTGGTTTCGCGCTTGAGCTGACGCTGGCCTCGGGCGGACGGCGCGTCGCCGCGCGCGGCCTGCGGGCGGCCAACGGCGAGAGTCAACCGCTCGCCGACGTGGTCTGGATGAGCGACGTAACCGAAGGCGCCGCCGCCGTCGAAGCGCTCAACCGCGAGGGCGCCGGACACCGTCGTGCAAATTCACTGCTCAAGGCCGCGCTCGATGGCATTGAGGTGCCGGTGTGGGTGCGCGATGACGACCTGTCGCTGATTTATTGCAATCGCG
>VGEM01000228.1 GCA_016869315.1 Alphaproteobacteria bacterium
TTGTCGTGGATGTCGCATCCAAGGGCAACCGGTCCGGGCATGTCAAAGGTCACCGACTGTGTCTCGCCGCCGCCATAGAGCTTCAGCTCGAAAGACTTTGCGGCCGAAAAGAAGTAAACATGGTGGCGGAACGGATCGTTATTCGGAAAGTCGACCGTTGTCCCTACGGCAACCGGTAGGACGAAAGGCGAGAATTGCTGGTTGAGCTGGTTCATGACCGCGCGTGCCGTCCGCGCGGTATCGTTGGGGCCCGCCGTCTCGATCCAAACAACAGCATCTTCAACGGGGTCGCCAGAGGTGTTCTTGATCGTTACTGTCAAACTGCCTGCGGCTTGGGCCTCTCCGATGATTGCCAAGCCAAGGGCGCTCGCCACGCAAACCGACCATATATTTTCCTGAGTTGGCCTTTGCATCGGATGCGGGTTTCGCGAAAATCGGAACGGGGACTGGAACGGGGCGGGCATCATACTGCAATCTGCGCCGCAAAACCGCCACGAAGTGAGCCGCATCGGACATTGAAATGCGCTTGAGAATATTGGGTTTTCTGATCGTTGTGGCGGCGGGTGTCGGTGATTCCGCTATGGCCCTTGGCGATGCCATTCCCGAAATTCGGGTGACGGCACGACGTCTGCCGCCTGCGGCCAGCGACCCCATATTGGCGCGCGCGCGCTTCGACCGATCCGACCTCGCCCGCGCGCCTGGCTTGAGGCTCGATGATGTCCTGAGAACGCTCCCTGGCTTCGGCCTGTTTCGTCGTCAGTCAAGCCGCTCGGCTCATCCGACCACCCAGGGGGTTACTCTCCGCGGTCTCGGGGCCAGTGGGGCCGGACGCACGTTGGTTCTGTTGGATGGCATTCCACAGAACGATCCCTTCGGTGGCTGGATCGACTGGAGCCGGATGCCAAGTTCTTCGATCGGAAATGCGACGATCGTGAAGGGCGGTGGCGCCGGCCCCTGGGGTAACGCGGCGCTTGCCGGCGTGGTCAGCCTGGAGAGCCGGGCACGCGAGGCCGGGTCCGGGGTCATCGAGGCGCGCGGCGGTCAGCGCGGCACATTCGAGGGACTGGCTGCAGCAGCTTTCAAGCTCGGAAATGCGACCCTGGATATCGACGGCCACGGTCATACGACGGACGGCGCCTACCTGATCCGCGCATACCAACGTGGCACCGTCGATCGGCGCGCTGGAAACAAAGGCGGAGGTGCCAGTGCATCTGTCGCTTTTGAGGCCGGTGATGTCGATGGCTTGGCGCGCGCGTCCTATTCGGAAGACCGCTTGACCAATGGCATAGCCGAGGCCCGCTCGCGCGGCCGGGTCGGCGACGTTTCTCTCGGCCTTGTCAACGATCAAGGCGATGGCAATGGCTGGGAAGCTCACGCCTATACGCGTGATCAGGATTTTCGCGCGGTGTTTGTCGCCGTCAATGCGACTCGAACGGGGGCGACGTTGTCGCTCGATCAATTCGATGTGCCGGCGCAAGCGGCCGGCGGTAACGTGATCGTCCGCCGTTCGCTCGCGCCGACCTTGAGCCTCGAAGCCGGCGGCGATGCGCGATTCGTGACCGGGGCCACCAACGAGCGTTTTCAGAATCTTGGAGCGGGTTTTGCCCGGCTCCGCAAAGCTGGCGGCGATCAGACTGTGCTTGGTGCCTTTGCGGCCCTGACGTGGACCCCGAACCCTGACGTCATCCTGACCGGGTCAGCCCGGGCCGATCGCTGGCGGCAAGCCGACGGTGTTCGTCGTGAAACGGTCATCGCGACGGGAGCGATCGCTCGTCAAGATCGCTTCGCTCCCAAGGATGGTGTGGTCGGCAGCGCGCGGCTCGGCGCACGTGTCCGACTCAACGAAACATCAGCCGTTCGCGGGATCGTTTACAGCGGCTTTCGCGTGCCGACTCTCAACGAGCTGTATCGCCCGTTCCGCGTGGGCAACGACATCACGGAAGCCAATCCAGCGTTGACGCCCGAGCGTCTTTGGGGCGCCGATGCGGCAGTGGAGTGGGCGCCCACCGAACACATCCAATTCGAGCTCGTCTACTTCCGGTCATACCTCAAAGATTCGGTCGTCAACATTACGCTCCGCTCGACGCCGGGGCTCGAACCCAGCACCGGCGTTGTCGTGCCGGCGGGCGGAGTGGTGCGACAGCGAAGGAACGTACCGCGCGCCGTCTCGGATGGCATTGAGGCCGAGGCAAAATTCGCGATCGGCCGCAATCTCGACCTGACGGCCCGCTACCTTTTCGCCGATCCCAATATTCGGCGCAGCCCCGATCAGCCGGCATTGGTTGGAGCGCGGTTGGCCCAAATTCCGCGCCATCAGGTGTCGATCGGCCTCGACGCGCAGCTGGCCGACCGCTTGGACGCGCGCCTGCAATTTCGCAGCGTGTCGTCACAGTTCGACGACGATCTCAATCAGCGGCGCCTAGCGGCGGCCACCGTGGTCGATGCACGTTTCGGTTTCGGTATGACGGAGGCGATTGGCCTTTACATTGCGGCCGAGAACTTATTCGATCGCGAGATCGAGGCGGGGCGCGCGGCCGACGGATTGGCTTCGGTCGGGACGCCGCGCACGGTGACCGCGGGTGTGTCTTTGAATTTCTGAATCCTGGGAGGTGCGTGGCATGAGATTGGTCGTTTTGGGGATCTTGTTTGCCACCGCAGCCGTGGCTGCGCCGGACATCACTCAGCGGCGTGGCGTCCAGGAAATTGTCCTCAGTGTGAAAAATCTCGATACGGCGACCGCGGTGTACCGCGGTGTCGGCAAGTTCGAGATCAAGTCCGATGGCGCGGCTGACCCGGCGTTGGCGACGTTTTGGGGGTTGCCCGCAGGCACACGCATTCACGAGCGCGTCATGGGGGTGCCATCGACCGACAAGGGCTTTCTGCGGTTGGTCAAGATCGAGGGGCTCCCGCAGGTGCAAATTCGCTCCAGCGCCAGGCCGTTCGACACCGGCGGCATGTTCAACTTCAATGCTCTCGTCAAAGACATGCCGGGCGTTTTCGAGGCGTTGAGGGACGCTGGATTCCAGGGCTTCGCCGATCCCAACTACTACACGATCTTTGGCAAGGACTATGGCGGGGCGATGTTGCGTGGCCACGACGGTATCGTGATCAATCTGCTTGAACGGGTCAATCAGTCGTGGGACGACGTGCCGCCGTTCGCAACCATGAGCCACATCGTCAACGCCACCCAGATGGTGAAGGACTACGACGCGAGTGTCGACTTTTTCGCCAAGAAGCTTGGGTGGCATATCCGGTGGGAGGCGGCGCCAATCTGGCCGGCGGACGGATCAAACAATATGGCTTTGCCGAACAGCCTGTTGATCTCGGGCGCGGTCAAAGAAAAGGCGGCGAGTTTCATTTTCGCGAAGGATGCCGACGGCGGCAGCATCGAGGTGTTCAAGTTCGAGGGCGTCACCGGCAAGGACTTCGCGGACCGGGCGCACCCACCCAATCTCGGTGTGCTGAGTTACCGCGTCCATGTGCCGAAGCTCGCCGACTACGCGAAGCTCATCGCCAGCCGCGGTGTCATGCCAAAGATACCGATGACGGAACTCGCGATGGCCCCTTATGGCAAGGTGCGGCAGATGGTCGTCGTGGCGCCGAGCGGCGCGTGGATCGAGTTCTTTGAACAAGTGAAGGCGCCATGAAGCACAAACGAATTCGCGGCAAGATTCTTTATGTCGGCGATAAGAGCGGCGAGCGTGGTCGCGAATGGTTCACTTATACCATCGAGGCCGATGGCTCGCGCACGATGCGCGCAATGTGCGAGATGGACGACAGCGGCATCCTGCGTGACGTCACTTACGTCATGGATGGGCCGTTCCGCCCGATCGAGGCCTACAACCGAGTCAGCATCAAAGGCATCGAGCAGGGTGCGGCATGGTTTCATTTCGACGACGAGGCGGCCACGTGCGAGGCTCGCGGGCGTGCGCTTGGGCGTTTCTCGCAGCGCATAGCGACACCGGGACGGGTCAGCTCTTTCGTGACCCATCCGATCGTCTGCGACGGGCTACAATGTGCCGGTGTCGATACCTCACGGCCGGGGGCCAGGCGCGTGATGAAGAACTCGGGCTCAAGCTCGTTGCGGCCCGATGGTGGCGAGGCGCCGGGCCTCACCATTCATGATCGCACATTGGAATTCGTCGGCTTCGAAAAGCGGACCGTACCCGCCGGTACATTCGACACAATTCATTTCCGCGTGCTGCCGACCCGCGCTGAATCTCAAGGCAATCCGCCATTGGAGATCTGGTCGACGCCTGGAGATTTCTTGTTTGTCGACATGCGTTGGGACCGCCTCAACTGCTCCTATCACCTGGTCGAGGTCGAAGGACTGTAGCGATCAAACAGAGGACGGCCGCGGAAAGAAATGGCCCCGCCTTGAAGGTGGGGCCATTCTCGAATCTTAAGATTGATCG
The DNA here is from genome assembly GCA_016869315.1 of Alphaproteobacteria bacterium. Taxonomy (GTDB): domain Bacteria; phylum Pseudomonadota; class Alphaproteobacteria; order Rhodospirillales; family Rhodospirillaceae; genus VGEM01. The sequence continues at coordinate 4,416 of VGEM01000228.1, forward strand.
CCGTCGCGTTTTGGAGGCTGAACCTTTTTCTTGAAATAGGTCCAGCTTGTCTCATTGGGTCGCGTATCGTCGAGCGGGGGCGGGGCCGCGTATTCAGGATAGTTCTTGGCGATCTCGTCGCGCATATCCTTTGGCATGTCTTCGTATTTGCGCAACATGCGCCCGCCGGTCGACACATAGAACAAGCCATCGCGCCCCTGCATCTCCATCCACGGCAGCCAGTCCGACATCCGCTGCCAGGCAACGCTCACGTCCGCCTGGTCCTTGTTGCCGTCGAGCAAGTCTTTCTCGTCGGCGAAGAAGTTGAACATCTCGGTCGCATGGTACATGCCGCCAACGTACTTCTGATACTCGCCGCCGAGCACGTTTTGATAGAACAGTGGAATGGTCGATGTCACCCAAACGCGGCCATCGAGGATGGTTCCGCGGAACGGCACCAATTTTCCCTCGCGGTCGGTGGCGTAGCTGCCGCGCTGGTTGACCGGGTCGTTGGCGACGTGCAGCACGTTCACCTTTTGCCCGGTGTAGGGGTTATCCCACGTTTTGAGATACTCGCCGGTCTTGGGGTCCCGATAGAGCAGCAATTCGCGCGACACCAGCTTGAACCCGACGCCGCGCTTCTCGTCGGTGACGGTGCCGCAGCGGCGGATATTCATGCCTTGGACGTTGAACAGAACCTTGTCGGCCTGACCCATGACGCGGCCGAACGCTGTGCCGTGCCAGTAAAATGTCACCGGCTTGTCGTCCTTGAGCGAGCATTGCAGCTTGCGACTGACCTTGGTCACGCCTTCTGCGGAATTCAGATCAAGCTTGGCCGCCTCGGCGGTTGACGTAATGGCGAACGCGACAGTCGCGGCGAGCAGTCTTTCGAACATCGATATCTCCTGCGATCGGGTGAAAAAAAGTGCGAGGCGTGAGGACATCATAAGCCAATTCGTTCGGGTGAATGAATCGGGATTTGGCGGCAATCGCGGAAAAAACTTGCGCGCGCGAGGTTATTCCGGCGTCGGCCGCGTACCGATTTGGCGATATTCGATTGGCGGAACGCCATAAGCCCGCTTCGGTTCCCAAATCAGTTTGAATAGGGCGACGGCGGCGCCATCGACGGCAACGGTCTTGTCGGCGACCGGTGCGTATTTGTACACGCCACCCGCGCTTTTTTGCTGGACGGGAAGGGAAGCAATGATCTCGCCCGTGTTTCCTGCGGCGCAAACGTCGTCCGCGGTTCCGATCGCGGTACAGAATAGATCGTCGCCGTCGCTGATCACTTCGCCTTCATGCAATCCAACCCTGATCGTCAGCGGGAGGTCGGGAGTGGCACGAATCATGGTCGCGACCTCCTGCTGGATTTCGACGGCCGCTTGCGCGGCCGCGACCGCAGTGTCGAACGAAGCGAGAATGCCGTCGCCGGTATGTTTGACCTCGGCGCCGTGGGCCAACTTGATGACCGCCCGAACGATGGAATTGTGCGCGCGAACCACGCGCTGTGCGCCGCTATTGCCAAGTTTTCCGGTCATAGCGGTCGAACCAACCATGTCGGTGAGCAACAGCACCGCCGTGCGCGCGCCCGCGGCCTGGCCGCTCGAACTGCTCCAGGACTGCATCAGCGCAACCGCGGTCATGTCGTCGGCGACGGGTAACTGATCGAGCTGCGCCGAAATCGCCGCACGCCCGGCATCGATCATACGCTTGAAGCGCGGACGGGCCGTCGCGTCGGCGAGGCGGCTGTGGAACGCTGTTGCGGCGTCATGGGGCGTTCCGGTCTGAGTCAGGACCTCAAGCAGGACCTTCTCCGCCGT
>VGEM01000229.1 GCA_016869315.1 Alphaproteobacteria bacterium
GTCCGCCGTCAGTCGGTTGCGCACCACGGCAACGAGATCAGGGTCTTCGCGCCCGAGCAAAGTCGCGGCCTCGATCACCGTCACCGCTGCGCCGAGGCCGCGAAACGCCTGTGCCAACTCGCAGCCGATCGCGCCGCCGCCGATGATAATCAGATGAGACGGCAGAGCGTCCAGCTCGAACACGTTCTCGTTGGTGAGGGCGGGAACAATCGCAAGACCGGGGATCGGCGGCAGGGCAGGCCGCGATCCCACGGCCAGAACGAAGCGGCGCGCGCGCACCGTGCGGCCGGCGGCTTCGACCGTGTTGCGCCCGGTGAACACGGCGCGACCCGCGATCACCGTGACGCCGAGTTTTTCGAATCGCTCAACCGAATCATGCGGCGCGATAGACCCGATGACACTGGCAACGTGGGCGCGGACCGCGTCGAACTTGACGTCGGGCTGGGCCACGACGCCAAAGCGCGCGCTTGAGCGAATGCGTTGCGCGGCATGGCTCGCTGCTAACAGCGATTTCGACGGGACACAGCCGGTGTTGAGGCAATCGCCGCCCATGCGCCCCTGTTCGATCAGCACGACCGAGGCGCCCATCTGTACCGCGCCGGCGGCCACCGACAGCCCGCCCGACCCGGCGCCGATAACGCAAAGATCGGCGGACAGATCGTCACTCACGATACGTTGGCCCAGCGCTTGTAGAGCAACGGCAATATGGCCAGGACAGCGAGCCCGCCCAGACTGCCGATGACGTTGGGCTGCATCAGAGCGCCGCGAAGATCGAGCGTTCCGCCCGCCGCCAGCACATCGCCGATGCCGGCGCCAAGGGTCGCGTAGACAAATGTACCCGGCATCAGGCCGAAGAACGTGCCAATCACATAGATTCTAAAGGGGACGCGTAAGAACGCCGCCGTCAGATTGACAACGACAAACGGGAACAGCGGCACCAATCGCAAGATCAGAAGGTAGCTCCAAGCGTTGCGGCGAAATCCGTCCTCGAGCCGACCGGCCCAGGGTCCGACGCGCGCATGGACCCAGTCGGTCGCCGTGAAACGCACGATGAGATAGAGCGCCACCGCCCCAGCCGTGGCGCCGACCGCGATGAACGCGGTTGCCGGAATCGGCGAGAATACGAAACCGCCGGCAATGGTCAGCAAGACGATGCCCGGTACGGCGCAGGCACACAGCACAGCATAAGCGCACACGAACGCCACGACAGCGATCACGTAGTGGCGCTGAACAACGTCAACCAGCCAAAGTTGTTCGGCCCTCAATCGATCGATCGTCAGAACATCGCGGGCAACGGCAATCACCGATGCCGCCACCACGGCGAAGGCGATGGCCGCCAGAAGGCGCTTCCGGCCAAGACTGGGGTCGGTCACGGGGATTGGGTTTGAGATGTGCGCCTCCCGATTCCGGGTCGCCGTAACACTGCCCACCTCGGAACGCCAGTCAGAGCTGCGTGAGGTCAGGGTATTTTGTCATTAACTAATTGATTTATCGATGTTTTTCGATTCCTCATGGCCCCCGGCGGTATTTGACTTGCGCCCGCGCGGCCCGTATACACCGGCCGGTTTGTCGACACGCCCCAAAGCGGGCGTGCTTTTTTTTCCACCGGAGTAGGCGACGTGAAGCGCACCTTTCAACCAAGCAAGCTGGTCCGCAAACGCCGGCACGGGTTCCGTTCGCGCATGGCGACCGTTGGCGGCCGCAAGGTGCTGGCCAGCCGCCGCGCCAAGGGCCGCAAGCGTCTGTCGGCCTAGCGGGGGCGCTTCGGCGCGCCGTCGTGAGCCGCATTTGGCAAAGCCTGAGGCGCCGTCCGGATTTTCTCGGCATCGCGGCGTCGGGTCTTAAGCGCGCGACCCCCGGCTGTGTTGTTCAGGCCCGGCGCTCGACCGAAACGGGCCTCAGGGTTGGGTTCACCGCCAGTCGCAAGGTTGGAATTTCGGTCGCCCGCAATCGGGCCAAACGGCGGCTGCGCGCCGTCGCCGATCGCGTGCTGCCGACGTTGAAGATCGAAGGATGGGATCTGGTGCTGATTGCTCGTACCGAAACGCTGACCCGTGACTTTGCGGTCATGGCCGATGACGTCACACGGGCTGTCGGCCGGCTCACGCAATCCGGGCCAAAGCCGTCATGAGCGACGCAGCACTTCCGGTGGTGCGTCGCGCACTCATCGCCGTGGTCAGACTCTATCAGGTATTTGTCTCGCCGCTGATCGGGCCGGTATGCCGGTATCATCCGAGCTGCTCACACTACGCCTCCGAAGCCATCCGTCATCATGGGGTGATTCGCGGCGGATGGCTGGCGCTCAAGCGCATTGGTCGGTGTCACCCTTGGGCCGCCGGGGGTGTTGATCCCGTTCCACCCGCACCATCGAGCTGCAGCACGCCATGAACGAGCAACGCAACACCTTTCTCGCCATCGTTCTGTCCCTCGGCATTCTGCTGGGTTGGCAATACTTTTTCGCACCGCCACCACCGCCGCTGCCATCGGCTGAAACGCCAACGACGCCGGCAACATCCGATGCGGCGGCCGGAAACGAAAGCCCGGTGGCGCTGCCTGCCGCGATCGAAAGCGCGCTACCGATCGCCCCTGTCGACCGCGCGGAAGTGGTGGCCGAAGGCCGGCGACTCAAGATCGAGACGCCGCACGTCAAAGGCTCGTTATCGCTGACCGGCGCGCGCTTCGACGACATGACACTGATCGGCTATCGCGAAACCACCGATCCGGCGAGTCCGGCGATCGAACTCCTGTCGCCAGCCAAGGCGCCCAAACCCTATTACGCCGAACTCGGATGGTTGTCGGCGGATAGCGCGCTCGCGCTGCCGACGGCGGACACCACATGGAGCGTTGCGGGGCCCGATGTGCTCACCGATCGCACACCGGCGACGCTGACGTGGTCGAACGGCGCCGGTCTCACGTTTACCAAGTCGATCAGCGCCGACAAGGACTACATGTTCACCGTCGAACAAACGGTTGAAAACACGTCGAGCGCGCCGGTGACGTTGTTCCCTTACGCGCTCGTGAGCCGCACCGACAAGCCGGATTTCATCGACATCTATCTGCTGCACATGGGGCCGCTCGGCGTCTTCAACGGCACGCTGAAAGAGGTCGACTATTCGGAGATCGAGGAATCCAAACGCGAGACGGTCGATTCCACCGGCGGCTGGATCGGCATCACCGATAAATATTGGCTGACGGCCGTGGCATTCGATCCGACGTTGAAGGTCGCCGCGACCTTCAGTCATGCGACGGTCGGAAATCGCAATCGGTACCAGACCGACATTCGCGGTGACGCGATCACCATTGCGCCGGGCGAAAAGAAGTCGGTCACATCATTCGTTTTCGCGGGGGCCAAGCAGGTTGAACTTCTCGACGGCTATTCCGACACGCTGGGAATCGCACGTTTCGATCTCGCCATCGACTTCGGCTGGTTTTACTTCCTCACCAAGCCGTTCCTTTACGCGCTGATCTGGTTGCGCGGCCTGCTCGGTGATTTCGGTTTAGCCATTCTGGCGTTCACGGTGCTGCTGCGCCTCTTGGCCTATCCGCTCGCCAATAAGCAATTCGAGTCGATGACGAAGCTCAAGAAACTGCAACCCGAGATGCAGAAGCTTCAGGAGCGTCACGCCAACGACCGGATGAAGCTGCAAGAAGCGATGATGGACCTCTACAAGCGCGAGAAGGCCAATCCGCTGGCGGGATGTCTGCCGATCTTGATTCAGATCCCCGTGTTCTTCGCGCTGTACAAGGTGTTGTTCGTCTCGATCGAAATGCGCCATGCGCCGTTTTACGGCTGGATTCGCGACCTGTCGGACATGGATCCGACCAATGTCTGGAATCTCTTCGGCCTCTTGCCGTTCACGATGCCCGACATGCTGAGTTTCCTGCACCTGGGCGCTTGGCCGCTGATCTACGGCGTGACCATGTATCTCCAGCAGAAGATGAATCCTGCACCGGCCGATCCGATTCAGGCCAAGGTATTCATGTTTCTGCCGATCCTGTTCACGTTCCTGCTCGCCTCGTTTCCGTCGGGCCTGGTCATCTATTGGGCCTGGAGCAACGTGCTTGGTATGGCGCAGCAGTGGATGATCATGCGCCGCATGGGCGTCAAAATGTGACCGCCGACGCGGCCACGCATCTCTTTCGTCGGCCGGTGACCTTCGTCACCGGCGCCGCCACGGTCGACGGAATCCCCGCGACCAGGCTTCCTGAAGTCGCCCTGATCGGCAGGTCCAATGTCGGTAAATCGTCGCTGATCAACGCCCTGGTCGGGCGCGGCGACGTCGCCCGGGTGTCGAACACCCCCGGCCGCACGCAGCAGCTCAATTTCTTCGATCTCGGCGGCAGGCTCATGTTGGTCGATATGCCAGGCTACGGCTACGCCGAGGCGCCGCGCGACAAGAAGGCCGAGTGGTCGGACCTCATTCGGTTCTATTTGAAGGGCCGCCCGCCCTTGCGCCGCGCGCTGGTCTTGGTCGACGCCCGCCACGGTTTCAAGGATAGCGATCAGGCGATCATGGAATTGATGGACGATTCGGCGGTCAACTACCAGATTGTGCTGACCAAATGCGATAAGTTGAAGCCCAAGGAGCTGGAACAGCGCCTTGAAGAAATGGCCACGGCCGCCAAATTGCACGTTGCCGCCCATCCCGCGTTGGTGACAACCAGTGCGGCATCCGGCCATGGTCTCGATCAGCTCCGCACGGCCTTGTCAGAGCTGGCGCTGCCGGAGTAGGACTTTCCGCCTCCCCACTCGCCCGACACACCCATGAGCACCGAGCAACGCCCCGCGATTTCATCCGCCCAAGCCGACGAATGGCTGGCCAAAGCCGGCGTCTTGGCCGACGCGCTGCCCTTCATGCGCGAGCACACCGGCGAGACCATTGTTGTGAAATATGGCGGCCACGCCATGGGCGACGAAGCGGTCGCCGAAAGTTTTGCGCGCGATATCGTTCTGCTCAAGCAGGTCGGCATTAACCCGATCGTCGTCCACGGCGGCGGCCCGCAAATCGGCGCCATGCTGGAACGGCTCAAGATCAAGAGTTCGTTCATCGATGGCCTGCGCGTCACCGACGCCGCCACCGTCGAAATCGTCGAAATGGTGCTGTGCGGGTCCATCAACAAGCAGATCGTCACCGCCATCAACCGCGCCGGCGGCTTCGCCGTCGGGATGTCGGGCAAGGACGGCAATCTGATCAAGGCGCGTAAGATCAGGCGCACCAAGAAGGATCCGGGTTCTAATATCGAGAAGATCCTTGATCTCGGATTTGTCGGCGAGCCGCACGAGATCAACCCGCATATTCTCGACCAATTCGAACAGTCCGATATCATTCCGGTGATTGCGCCGATTGGCGTCGGACCCGATGGTGAGACGTTCAACATCAATGCCGACACGGTGGCCGGCGCCGTCGCCGGTGCGGTTGGCGCCGCACGCCTATTGATGCTGACCGATGTCGCCGGCGTATTGGACGACACCCAACGTCTGATCAAGGAGATGACCGTCGAGCGCGCCAAGACGCTGATGGTCACCGGCACGATTTCGGGCGGCATGATCCCCAAGGTCGAGACCTGCCTCGACGCCGTCGAGCAGGGCGTCGCCGCGGCGGTGATCATGGACGGTCGCGTCATGCACGCAGTACTGCTCGAACTCTTCACGCCAGGCGGCGCCGGCACGTTGATCAAGGCGCGGTGACCGGCCGTGACCCGGCCGCCGGCCGCCGGCGATCTCGCGCACATCGACTGCTGGATTTTCGATCTCGACAACACGCTCTATCCGCCGACGGTCGATCTGTTCCGCCAGATCGACGTCCGCATGAAGGCGTTCATCGCCCGCGAGCTATCCCTGTCGCTCGACGACGCGTTCCGGCTGCAGAAACAGTACTATCGCGCCCACGGCACTACGCTCCGCGGGCTGATGCTCAATCACGGCACTGATCCTGAAGCGTTTCTCGATTTCGTTCACGACATCGACCACGCCGTACTTGGCCCAATGCCCGACCTGCGCCAGGCCCTCACTGCGTTACCGGGCCGACGCTTGATCTACACCAACGGGACCAGCCGCCATGCCGAGCAAGTGATCGGGCGGCTCGGCATTGCCGATCTCTTCACGGACATCTTTGACATTCGCGCCGGCGCCTATCTGCCGAAGCCCGACCCGGCGCCGTACGACAAGATGGTCAAGACGCTAGATATCACCCCGGCGCGCGCCGCCA
>VGEM01000230.1 GCA_016869315.1 Alphaproteobacteria bacterium
TTCTCGACAGCACCGAAGATGTGTCGAAACGCCTGCGCGAGCAGGCTGCGGCCCTTGGGGTCGAGCCGTCGCGGATCGTTTTTGCCGCGAAATTGCGCAACCCCGATCACCTGGCGCGATATCCTTTAGCTGATTTGTTCCTCGACACGACGCCCTATGGCGCCCACACGACCTGTTCCGACGCGCTGTGGATGGGTGTCCCGATCATCACTCACGCCGGCCGGGGCTTTGCATCGCGGGTGTGCGGCAGCCTGGTGCGGTCGGCCGGGATGCCCGAGATGATTGCCGCGACGGTTGAGGACTACGTCGCCCAAGCGGTCGACTTCGGTCTTCATCGCGACAAACTTACTGCGATTCGCCAGAGGCTCGCGGCCAACCGAGACAGTTGTGTCCTCTTCAACACGCCGCTCTTGGTCTCCAAACTCGAAGAGCTTTATGCCGAGATGATGGATGAATTTGTCGCCGGCCGCCTGCCGCGACCCGATTTGTCAAATCTCGAGGTTTACAACGATATCGGTATCGAGCTCGATCAGAACGATGTCGAATTGCTGACGGTGCCTGAGTACGAGAAACAGTATCTCGATCGACTTGCCGCCCACGACCGCTACGCCATGTTGAGGCCCGATCAACGTCTGTGGACGGCGGCGGCCGCCAAGAAGAGCCGTGCGGCCTGGGACGCGGCGGCGTGATCAATAATACAGCTTTCGTTCCAGTGTGCCGATGATGCGATCGTCGTTGTAGCGCTCGCGGAAGAATGTGTTGCCGGAACGACGGACCGCTTCAGCCTTCGCGGGCTCGTTCTTGATGAACGCGGCGATCGCCCGAAGGTCGGCGATGCTTGAGAACTCGAGATAGTGCTCGCCGGCAATCAAGAAGCGATCGAGATCGTCGGTCGCTTCCTGGACGAGCAGCGCGCCGCCCGCAAGAATTTCGAACGTACGGCCGGTAATGGCCGGCGTCAGATTGGGCCGCAGGCTGAAGTTGATCGCGCAGCGGCTGTCGGCGAGCCGGCGAATGTAGTGCAGATAACTCTCGACCACCGGCAGTCCGTCGGCCACCTGGTTCGACTGTTGAATTTCGAGCGGCAACCCGGTCACGGCCGCGGCCGACATCCAGAACCAGCGATGCCAATTGTACGCGAAGATGCTGCCGATGAAGGTCATCGAAGGCTTCAGCGGCAGAATCGGTCCGCCATAGTCTCCGGCGCGTGGCAGGGGCGCCATGAACAGGCGGTTCTGGAAGGCTGGATGCGACCAGGCGGCGAGATCGGGGGCGAACGTCCAAACCGCGTCGACATCGGCCGCGGCGCCCGCCAGCAACTCAAGGTCGAGGCTCCAGGGATCGAGATGCACAGCAACGATCCGAATGTTTGGCAGAACCTTGCGCAGCATCGTAATCATCGTCGTGCGCGCCGCCCGCGCCACCGGCGCTTCGATCAGCTGCTCGTCGATGAACACCACATCCGCCTGCTTGGCGACGCATTCCTCGGTGATGTGCCGGAAGTCGTTCTCGAGTTCGCTGCCGCATTTGAGTGGGACCAAGGTCGTCGACCAGCCGTAGTTGTTGAGTGACGCGACCATCACCGGGCCGATCTCGAATTGGCGTGAGTTCGGATTCTGCGGAAAAAACAATTCGCGCATGCCAACCACGGCGCGCCGCGGCGCCCTGGCGACGCCCGGCGGATGGCCACTCATATCGACCAGTCGACCGGTATTGCGGCGACCCTCGGTCCGCATTGCGTTCGCGTCGAGCTTCGGGACGGGCCGATCGAAGTCGAACATGTCCCGGAAGATCGGCGCGAGATCTTTTAGAACCTCCAGCACCTTGATCGTCACCAGATGTCCGCCCTGGGTCGAATAGGCGTTGCTGGTGAGAATCTTGATCATCGGCTCGAGCGACATGTAAAGCCGGTGACGATCCGTCGGCGCCAGGCTGTCGACCTGCTGCCGCAGGTATTTCCGGCCCAAGGCCTCGTTGTCGGGGTTGGCGAAGATCATGCCGCCCAGACTCAATGCAAGCGACAGAACCGGATTGTTGAGGCGATGGCGCATCATCTGCGCGATCAGATAGGCGCCGCGCAGTCGATAGCCCAAAAGCAGCTGATAAGCCGCCGCCGACACTTGATCGGCCTTGTCGGCGTTGGCCTGGAGATAGTCGTGCAGACCCTGGTAGTCGTCGACCGAGTCGAAGCGGACGATGGTCCCGAGAAAATCCGACATGAGGCACGTTCCGGCGTCGAGGAGTGAGCCTAACAGTCTTGCCGTAATTCGCTGACAAACTGTGAAGTTTTGTCGGTTTTGCGCTGCCACCGCCGCGGGCCAGATTGGAGGAGAATACTCTTCAAAGTGGAACATATGTAGGCTATTTATCCAATAATATTCCGATTTTTTGGCGGTATGTAAAATATTCTCCGCATCAGGGTCGGTCTGGCGTACCCCAGGTCCTTCGCAACACCTTGCGCAGGGGCTTCAGTGATGACGACATTATCGATCGACACGACCGGGGCATCCGCGGGGGCCGCCCGTCCCTGGCCGGTCAGCATCGTTGGTGCAGGTGCGGGTGACATCAGCGCGCTCACCCTGGGCGCGGCCGACGTTCTCGCAAGCGCAGATGTCGTGCTGGTCGACGATCTGGTCGACGACAGCATCTTGAAGCTGATCCCGGAGCAGGCCGAGGTTGTCCCCGTCGGCAAACGAGGCGGGCAGCCTTCGACGTCGCAGACGGTCATCATCGACCGTCTGATCGAAGAGGCACGCAATCATCGGCGCGTTGTCCGGCTTAAAGGCGGCGATCCGTTTCTCTACGGCCGTGGCGCCGAAGAAGCCGAGGCGCTGACGGCGACCGGCCTAGAGGTTGCCATTTATCCCGGGGTCACCGCCGCCTTTGCCGCCGCATCCTCCACCGGCATTCCGCTGACCTATCGAGGCGTCGCCTCGCACGTGTCATTTATCACGGCAACGCTGGCGGATGGGTCGCTGCACCCGGTGAAAGGCCTGGCCGGCCCAGGCCGGACCTTGGTGGTTTACATGGGTCGTCACGCTGCGGATCGGCTCGCAGAATCGCTCGACTCGGATGGCGTATCGCCTCAATTGCCGATCGCTGTCGTCGTCGATGCCGGCCGTACCGCCCAACGATTGGAGATTGCAACGGTCGGGACATTGCCCGAGGCCGTCGCCGCCATTGGCGGGCAGGGCCCATTGCTGACGATCATCGGCGACGTTGTCGCAAAACGCGTTGCTTGCGTATCGGCGCCCGCACGGAAAGCTGGCGCGAGTGCCGCATACTTCGCCCATGGCTGAAGCCCTTCCCTTGATGGTGACCGCCAATCGTCTGACCGACGGCGCGGTGGTCTATCTCACGCACAGTGGCGATTGGTCCGAGCGCCCAGCCGCATCCAGTGTGGCCGGAACGCGCGAAGAACACGCGCATCTGCTCGACACGGCCCGACAGCGGGGGGCGCTTGCCGCGGTGATCGAACCGACCGCCGTGCCGATCACGTCGCTTGATCGCCCGCAACCGGCCTCGCTGCGCGAGCGTATTCGCCGGCACGGCCCGACGGTCCGGCCCGATCTTGCGCGGGCCTGACGGAGTCCAAACCGATGTATGCCTACGATCATTACGACCAGCACATGGTCGACCGCCGGGTCGCCGAGTTTCGCGATCAGGTTTCTCGCCGACTTGAAGGCCGGCTCTCGGAAGACGAGTTCCGCCCGCTACGCCTCTTGAACGGCCTTTATCTTCAGCTTCACGCCTACATGCTGCGGGTCGCGATTCCTTATGGAACCTTGTCGACGCGCCAGTTGCGCGCGCTGGCGGATATCGCCGATCGTTACGACCGCGGTTATGGGCATTTCACCACGCGACAGAATCTTCAGTTTAACTGGGTGAAACTGGTCGAGGTGCCCGACATTCTGGCAGCGCTGGCCGGGGTGCAGATGCACGCCATTCAGACCAGCGGCAATGTCATTCGAAACGTCACGGCCGATCACTTCGCCGGCATTGCCGCCAACGAAGCCGAAGATCCGCGCTTTGTCGCCGAAGCGATCCGGCAGTGGTCGACGTTTCATCCCGAGTTCTCGTTCCTGCCGCGCAAGTTCAAGATCGCCGTGACCGGCGCCGACGAAGACAGGGCGGCGATCGCGTTTCACGACATTGGCATCCGCATTCGCCGCGATGACGCCGGGCTGCCGATCTACGATATCCATGTCGGCGGCGGCATGGGCCGCACCCCGGCGCTCGCCGTGCTGATTCGGCGAGGCCTCGCCGAGGCGGACTTGTTTGGATATCTCGCGGCGATCCTCAGGGTCTACAATCGCCATGGCCGGCGCGACAACATTTACAGGGCGCGCATCAAGATTCTGGTTGCGGCCCTCGGGGCCGAAGCCTTCACGCGCGACGTCGAGCAGGAATGGATCGCTGCTCGTGCCGACGATCAGGGTATCCCCGAGGCTGAACTCGCGCGCATCCGATCCATGTTTGCCGGGCCAGAATTGCCGCCGGCGGCCGTTACGCCAGAGAAGTTCTCCGCGCCGGCTTTCAACGCCTGGATCGCGACCAATGTGCATCCGCACCGCCATCCCGGCTACGCCATTGTCACGATTTCGCTGAAGCCGATTGGCGGAATCCCCGGCGATGCCAATAGCGATCAAATGCGAGCGATTGCGGCAATCGCCGACGCCCACAGTCGCGGCGAAGTGCGTGTCAGCCACGAGCAGAACCTTATCCTGCCCTACGTTCGCCGTTCGGCCCTGCCCGAGGTCTGGCGGGCGTTGGGCGAAACCGGCCTTGCCACGGCCAATGCCGGACTTGTCACCGACATCATCGCCTGCCCCGGGCTCGACTACTGCTCGCTGGCCAACGCCCGCTCGATCCCGATCGCGCAGCGCATATCCGAGCGGTTCGCCACGATATCGCAACAGCACGACATTGGGCCGATGAAGATCAAGATTTCCGGGTGCATCAACGCCTGCGGCCACCATCACGCCGGTCACATCGGGATCCTCGGCGTCGATCGCAAGGGCGAGGAGCATTACCAGGTCTTGATCGGCGGCTCCGGCGACGAAAATGCCGCCATCGGCGAAATCACCGGGCCCGGATTTTCGGCCGCGACCGTGGTCGATGCGGTCGAGCGGATCATTGCGGCCTATCTGGATTTGCGCCGTCCTGGCGAGACGTTTCTTGCCGCGGTCAGGCGATTGGGAACAGCGCCGTTCAAGGAGAGGGTTTATGCCGCTGCTTGATCAAACCGGGCGGATCGAGGAGTCGTGGCAGGTGATTGGCGACGACGACGCCGTGCCAGCCCAGGGTGACGTTATGCTCTCCTTGGCGCGTTTCGCCGCCGACGCCGGCAGGATCGCCGGCCGCAAGGGTCTTTTGGTTCCATCTGACGCCGCGCTGGATGCAATCGCACTTCATGCCGCAAACGTGGCCGTGATCGGCGTCCGCTTTGCGACTTTCAAGGATGGCCGGCCGTTCAGCCTCGGACATTTGATCCGCACGCGCCTCGGATTCAAAGGCGATCTCCGTGCCTTTGGCCCGTTCCTGCCGGATCAGGCCTTGTTCTTGGCACGGACTGGATTCAAGTCGTTCGACGTTCCTGACGGCTTCGATGACGGCGCGTTCAAGCGAATCATGGCCGGATTTAGCCATGCTTATCAGGGGCAGCCTGGTCCCCTTCGCACGATCGCATCGATGCGTCATGGAACAGATGGCCGCAACGACTGGGGGCGGTTGATCGCACTCAAGGCGCGGTATCGTGACGCGACCGCCGAAACCCTGACGGCTGCCGCGATCCAAAAAGAATTTCCGAACGTCATTGCCCTGAGCTCATCGTTCGGCGCTGAGTCCGCCGTGCTTTTGCACATGGTCGCCTCGATCGATCGCGCCACGCCGGTGTTGTTTCTCGACACCGGCAAGCTGTTCCCTGAGACGCATCAGTATCGAGACGAGCTCGTGACCCGCCTGGGTCTGACGCAGGTTCAGATCGTCACGCCAGCCGCGAACACGGTCGCCGCACACGACATCGCCGGCACTTTGTGGCTTACCAATGCGGATGCCTGCTGTGGCATGCGCAAGGTCGCTCCATTTGATCAGGCACTGAAGCCATTTCAAGCATGGATCACGGGGCGCAAGGCCGCGCAGGGCGGGGCGCGCACGGCGCTCGATCGCATTGAGTTGGTTGAGGGTCGGTTCAAGTTC
>VGEM01000231.1 GCA_016869315.1 Alphaproteobacteria bacterium
AGCCCAGACCTCAATCCGATCGAGAAGGCCTTCTCCAAAATCAAGGCGCTGCTGCGAAAGGCAGCCACCAGATCGATCGATGCTCTGACCCACGCAATAGGCCGCATCATAAAAACGATCACAAAGCAAGAATGCGCCGCTTACTTCAACAGCTCGGGTTATTCCATCTAATCGGGAAACGCTCTAACCGCGGCCGACGACGAAACTGATGGTTGTCGTCGCGCTACCGCCGATGTTGAGCGTCTGGAATCGCTTGGCACCATCGACCTGATAATTCCCAGCCTTTCCGGTCACCTGCTTTACCGCATCAAGCAGCATCCGAACGCCGGTTGCGCCGACCGGATGACCAAGGCCGATCAGGCCGCCGGACGGATTGATCGGAATCCGCCCGCCCGGCGCGATCGAACCGTCTTCGACCGCGCGCCAGCTTTGGCCCGGCGGCGTGATGCCAAAATGATCGATCGCCATGTACTCGGTGGTCGTGAAGCAATCATGTGTCTCAATGCCGTCGACTTGGTCCACTCCCGAAATGCCGGCCCGGCGGAAGGCATCGGTAATGGTTCCACGGACGTGCGGAAAGACGTAATCCTGGTCGCGGCTGGCCGCGATCTTGGGATCGTAGGCGATACTCGCGGTACGATGACCCCAACCTTCAATGCGCGGCATGGCTTCAAGCGGGATTCCCCGCTTGGCTGCATAGGCATGCGCCCGCTCAGCGCTGGCGAGGAACAAGATCGCAGCGCCGTCCGTGACTTGACCGCAGTCCTGTTTGCGGATGCGCCCATCGATGACCGGATTAGCCTCGTCGTCCTCGGTAAAGCTCAAGGCGTCGAACGACCACGCGCGGGTCTGTGCGTTTGGATTGCGCTTGGCATTGTCGAAATTGATTTTGGCAATGCCGGCGAGATGCTTGTGTTGCAAGCCGTAGCGTCGGTCATACTCGTCGCCCAGGCGAGAGAACAAGTGCGGCCACGGATACTTGACGCCCTGGCACTCATGTCCGCTCCACATCGCAGCGCCCCCGATGTTGGCGGCAGCCTGATCGCCGGGAACGTTTCGCATCATTTCGATACCAAGCACGGCGGCGACGCCGTAGCGCCCGGCTTCAATTTCCGCTGCGGCGCCGAGGATCGCGAGCGATCCCGACGCGCAGGCGCCTTCATGCCGCCCGGCGGGTATGCCGGCCAAGGCTGGGTCGACTGCGGCAAAAAAACCCCCGAGATGCCCCTGGTTGCAGAAGAGCTCGGCGGTGAAGTTGCCGACATGTGCGGTCTCGATGTCGCCGGCATCAAGCTGGGCGTGATCAAGCCCCAGCTGAAGCGTTTCGCGGAACATGTCGAAAATTTCGAGACCTTCGCGCGCCCAGTTTCGCTTGAAGTCAGTCTGATAACCGCCAAGGACGTAAACGGGCGACGGCATGCGCGGGCTCCTGGGCAATCTGCGGTGACTTGAATCTATCGGTACAAAGTCCAATTATGCAAGTTGGGAGATGGGGGGCTGCAATGCGGATTTGGATATGGTTTGGCGTGGCGCTGGCGGCCCTGGGTCCCGCGGGCCCGAGCCGCGCGGCGGACCGGACTTGTGAATCCCTGTCAGGCTACACATCGCCGGAATTCTCGGTTTCGGACGCAACTCAGGTCGCGGGGACGGACGGTAAGCCGGTTTTTTGTCGGGTTCGTGGCGAAGCCGCACCCAGCCTCCGTTTTGAAGCGCGGCTGCCGGCCAACTGGAACCGGAGCTTCTACCAGGCGGGGTGCGGGGGATTTTGCGGCGATTTTGACGCCGACAAGGCGGGTTATTCGAATACCATCGCCGAAGCTGCTCGCCGTGGCTATGCCGCGATCATGTCCGACTACGGGCATCGAGGCGCATTGGCCGATGCAACATGGGCGATCGGCAACGAGGAAGCAGTTGAAGTTTACGGTGAAAAGGGAATTCCACTCGTTCACCGCGTCGGTCGCGCACTGGTCGACCTATACTACGGGGTGGCGCCAACGCGAGCGTATTTCTCCGGGTGCTCTAATGGCGGTCGACAGGCGGCGGTGGCAGCGCAACGCTACCCCGACCTCTTCGACGGCATACTTTCGGGCGCGACGGTACTGAACCTGACGCTGAACGGCGGTTTGTACGGAACTTGGATCGTGCAGAAGAATACGGCCGAGGATGGCCAGCGCGTTATCGGACCCGCCTTCAACGCCAAGATCCCGGCGCTCGGCCGCGAAGTTCTCGCGCAATGCCCGGGCGGAGGTCCGGGAGATCGCGTCATTCGCGATCCACGAAAATGCAAAATCGACCCGGCGCGGTTCGCCCGCTGCAGCGTTGGCGAGACGTCGGCTGAATGTTTCTCCGACGCAGAGCGTGAAACACTGGCGGCCTGGTACAGCGGTCCGCTTGACCGCGCCGGGCGGGCACTGTTCTTCGCGACGCCGGCGGGGTCCGAGCCGTTCTGGCCGGTCTGGTTGACCGGGACCGAAAAGACGCCTGCCGTCGGCATGGCGCTCGGCAGTGACTACATGAAGATGGCTTTCGCGCCTGACGACATCGGACCGCCGGTCAGTTCGGCAACGTTTGATTTCGAGCGTGATCCCCCGCGTCTCAGCGGGCGCGCGAAACTGTTGGATGCGACCAGTCCCGATCTTAGTGCCTTTGCCCGATCGGGCGGCAAGCTCATCATGTACCATGGGTGGGCGGACCCGGTCGTGCTGCCGCAGCGCACCGCGGCTTATTACGAAGATGTTGTCGCTCGCAACGGCGACCTCGAAGCGACCCAGAATTTCTACCGACTCTTCATGATCGCCGGCATCGGTCATTGCTGGGAAATCACCGGTCTTGCACCAGATCAGTTTGATCCGATCACAGCTATCGAGAACTGGGTCGAGCGCGGAATTGCCCCAGATGCAATCCCAATCGAGCAGCGGGCGAAGGATGGAGCCGTGATCAGGCGCGGTGTATTGCGGCCGTATCCCGCGATGCAGGACCTGGAACCTGCAGGATCAAAAGAATAGCCCGTGGCGGTCAGGGACTCAGATTTGATCGGGGCGTGGTCGCTGATCCGCTGGACGACCGACTACGCGGACGGCCGGCGTACGCGGCCCTTCGAGCCCGATCCTCAGGGATTGCTGATCTACGCCGCCGATGGTTTCATGTCGGTCGCCATCCATTCGGGCCGCCGGCCGAAGTTCTCTACTGTCGATCCTCAACGCCTGACGGTGGCCGAGAAATCGGCGGCGTTCGAGAGCTACTTTCACTACGCGGGGCCGTGGAAAGTCGTCGGTGACGATGTGATCCATAGCGTCACGGCCGCACTCAATCCCAACATGATCGGCTCGACGCAGGTCCGCCATGTTCGACTGGACGGGGACATTTTGGAGCTGTCGGCTGAGGAAAATCTTGAGGAGGGGCGCGGCACGCGTCGACATGTATTGACGTGGACGCGCGCGTCGTCACCTTTGCGAAAGGAGGCCGCGACACGCGGCTGAAAGCCCCATGAAAACCAGCAGCCAGGACAAGATCGAAGCCTATCGCGCCAAGGGGTGGTGGGATGACCGCACGTTGCACGCGCTCTTTGATCAGGTTGCCGCCGAAGTTCCTTCGCGGCTCGCTTTGGTCGATGCATCAAACCGCAGCGACATTGCGTTCGGCCCTCCGCGGCGTCTCGATTATGCATCTGTGGATAGCGAAGCCCGCCGCATCGCGGAGGCGCTGTTCGTTGCAGGCGTAAAGCAAGGCGACTGCGTGCTGGTACAGCTTCCGAATATTGTCGAATTGGTTCTGCTCTACATCGCGGCGTCTCGGCTCGGTGCAATCATCAGTCCGGTACCGATGCAGTATGGGCGGCACGAGTTGGCAATGATTGCCGGCGTCGTGCAACCAAAAGCCTTTGTGTCTCTGACTCAGTTCAAAGGCGACAATGTCGCGGCAGCGCATCGGCCGGCGTTAGCGGAAGAAGTCGTCGCGCTCGCTTTTGGCCCTGATGTGACTGGCGACATTCGCGCGATCGACACTCTGGCGTCGGACGGCGCTCTGGCCCGCGAAGCCGCAGCCTATATTGATGGCATCCGCCACTCCGGCAACGACATCCTCACCGTGTGCTGGACATCGGGGACGACGGGGCGGCCAAAGGGCGTGCCGCGCAGCCATAACCACTGGTTCAATCAGTCGTATTCGGTTGAGGACGCCGTCAAACCTCAAGACGGCGACGTGCTGCTCAATCCGTTCCCGTTCGTCAATATGGCGGCCATCAGCGGTTTCCTATTCGTCTGGCTGTTCGCCCGCGGCACCTTGGTGCTGCACCATCCATTCGATCTTGCACTGATGCTCAAGCAAATGGTGGTCGAGAACGTCACCTATACGATCGCGCCACCGGCCGTGCTCAACATGCTGATCGGTCAGAAGGACCTCCTCGCCGCCCACGACCTGTCGAAGCTGAGGACGATCTGCTCCGGCAGTGCGCCGCTCTCGCCGTGGATGGTCAAGGGGTTCAAGGACGTCCTTGGTGTCGACATCATCAACACCTTTGGATCCAACGAAGGCATCGCGCTCGTCAGCAGCGGCGCCGACGTGCCTGACCCCGAGCACCGTGCGTTGTATTTTCCGCGATTTGGCGTTGCCGGGCTGACATGGTCGAACCGGATCGCAGAGCGCACTGAAACCAAACTTGTCGATCCCGTGACCGGCGAAGTCGTCGACGCGCCGGGCCGCCCCGGCGAATTGTGCATTCGCGGGCCAAACGTCTTCGACGGCTACCTTAATTCTCCCGAGGACAATGCCGCCGCCTTCGACCATGAAGGCTTCTTCCGGACCGGAGACATGCTCGAGATTGTCGACGCCGGTGATCCGCCCCGGTTCTATCGGTTCGTTGGCCGCTGCAAGGACATCATCAATCGCGGCGGCATGAAAATCTCGCCCGAGGAACTCGACAACATTCTTGTATCTCACCCGAAGATCAAGGAAGCCGCGACGTTCAGTGAACCCGATAAGATACTGGGCGAACGCGTGTGCCTCGCGGCCGTAGCGAAGCCGGGCCAGGACCTCGTGCTTGCCGATATCACAGGGCTGCTGAAGGAAAAGGATGTCGCGATCTTCAAGTGGCCGGAAAGACTCGTGCTAGTGGAGTCATTGCCCCGCAATCCGCTTGGCAAAGTCGTGCGTGGAGAGCTCAAGAGGCTTTACGCGGGAAGCCCTTCTTGAGCTCGAGTTTGGCGACGGACTCGATATGAACTTCGTCGGGCCCGTCCGCAATGCGAAGGATTCGCGCATTGCCATAGGCAGCCGCTAGGAAAAAGTCTTGGCTGACGCCGGCTCCGCCATGCATCTGGATTGCGCGATCGATCACCGTGCACGCCATGCGAGGGACGACTACCTTGATCATGGCAATCGACTGCCGGGCCGCCTTGTTGCCGAGGCGATCCATGTCGTGCGCGGCAGCGAGGACCAGCAATCGCGCCTGGTCGATCTCAATACGGGACAAAGCAATCGCCTCACGCGCCATGCCAAGATTGGCGATCGGCCCACCGAACGCGACCCGAGATTTTGCCCTGACCACCATCGCCTCAAGTGCGCGCTCGGCCGAACCGATCAAGCGCATGCAGTGATGGATGCGCCCCGGTCCTAGTCGCCCTTGGGCAATTTCGAAACCCCTTCCTTCGCCAAGCACGATGTTCGACGCTGGGATGTGGACATTGTCGAACTGCATTTCCGCGTGTCCGTGCGGCGCATCGTCGTATCCAAACACCGTCAGCGGCCTGATCACTTTGACGCCGGGGGCGTCGAATGGAACCAGGATCATCGATTGGCGAAGGTGCGCTGGCGCGGTCGGGTCGGTTTGACCCATGACGATGGCGATCTTGCAGCGCGAATCCATCGCGCCGGAACTCCACCATTTGCGCCCGTTGACGATATAGTTGGCGCCGTCGCGGCAAATGCTGCAAGCGATATTGGTGGCATCGGAGGAAGCGACATCAGGCTCGGTCATGCAGAACGCCGAACGGATCTCTCCAGCGAGCAGGGGGTCGAGCCAGGTGGCTTGCTGTTCGGGCGTGCCGTAACGAACCAATACTTCCATGTTACCGGTGTCGGGCGCCGAACAATTGAACGCCTCGGGGGCGATCAGCGACCGGCCCATGATTTCACAAAGCGGCGCATACTCGAGGTTGGTAAGCCCGGCGCCCTTGTCGGAGTCGGGTAGGAACA